>CAMWUS010000216.1 GCA_947177495.1 uncultured Clostridia bacterium | reverse complement strand
TTCATAATTTAGCGAAAAAAGGCATAAAAAGTGGCGTGGGAATCTTTCAGGGAGCTTTTTTTATTGTGGGAACGGGCATCGGCGCAGGGTTTCTGTCCGGTGCTGAACTCGTGCGCTTTTTTCCCACCGTCGGCTTTGTATTGCCCGTGATTCTTTCTTCCGTCCTGTTTTTCGCCGAATGCTTGCTGTTTTTGTATTTGGGGAAAAAGCACAGCGGGTATTTGAACACGCTCTCCGCACTGTTCGGAAAGGGCGCGACAGCGGTGAGCGTTGTTATTTGTTTGTGTGGGCTCGCGCCTTGCGCGGGCATGCTCGCAGGGCTGAATTCCTTGTTGCCGCGCTTGTCTCCGTTGCCCGCTCTTGTCGGGCTTGCAGTGGTATTGCTATGCGTACGCAAAGGCATGCAGGGCATTTCGGCATTGAATGCCGTACTTGTACCCGCGCTACTCGTTTTTATTTTTGCCTGTGCGGGCGGGGGAAGTGCGCAATTTCTTTCAATGAAACTACTCCCTTACGGGAGCGGATTTCTGTATGCGTTCATGAACGCTTTTCTCGCCGCACCCGTTCTAATGGACGCAGGGCGGGAGATGAAGCGCATTGTTCTTCCCGCGGCGCTTGCCTCCGCTGTCATTGCGGCAGGGGCTATTTGCATTTTGTCGGCAGTCCATGGTGCGGGCGAGGGCGCGCTTAACGCCGAAATGCCTTTCTTGTATGTCATGCGCGGGAGCAAGCTCTTTTTTATTGCCGCCGCGCTTGCTATTTTAACCTCACTCGCGTCGGCAATTTATCCTATGCTCGGGTTCTGCGAACGCTTTACGGGCAAAAAAAAGTACGCCGCAAAGATTGCAATTCTCCTTGCGGCGTTTATGCTGTCCTATTTAGGGGTGGGGGGAGTCGTACGTATCCTTTACCCCGTATTGGGCTTCGGCGGAATCATATTGTCAGCTTTGTGCATTTTTTATGAGCATCTTTTCAAGAAGCACCACCAAAAAGTACATGCCTGCGGCAAGCACGCAGAGGATAAAAGTCGCACTCATAACGAGGTCGAGCTTAAACACTTGCCCGCCGTAAACGATCAGGTAGCCGAGTCCCGCCCGAGAAACGATATATTCGCCCATAATCGAACCGATCCACGCCATGCCTACGTTCACTTTCAGCATGGAAATAAAGGATGAGCGCGACGATGGAATAACAAGCTTTTGTAGAATTTGCAGTTTGGTTGCACCCATAGAGCGCAAGAGCAAAATTTTATTTTTGTTCGTCGAAAGAAAGGCGGAGAGCATATGCATGGTAGACACGATGATGCCTACCAAAACGGTCATAAAGATAATCGCCTTACTACCCGTGCCGAACCAGATGATGATAAGGGGACCGAGCGCAATTTTCGGCAGGGCGTTTAATACGACGATGTACGGTTCCAAAACCTTACACAGTGTATCGCTCCACCAAAGCGCAAGCGCGATGACAACTCCCAATCCTACGGCAATAAAGAAACCGATAAGCGTTTCCGCCAAGGTTACGCCGATATGGTAGAATAGGGAACCGTCGCGGTACAACGACCCGATTGTCGTGCAAATTCGCGAAGGGGAACTCGTTAGGAAGGGGTCTACCCAACCGCAAGCCGTGGAGAGCTCCCAAAACCCCAAAAGCAGCGCGAGCACCCCGATACGTAGTCCCCAGACGAGCGCAATATTCATGCGCCGTTTTTTTAAAAATTTTGCGTGTTCGTCAGAATATTCATGCTTTTTCATCCGTTTAATTCCTTCCAAAGTATTTCAAACCACTCCGAGAATCCCGCCATTTCCCGCCGTTTTAAAGGGTTTTTTACGTCGCCGAAATCCAGTGTGTGTTCGTGTGAGACGTGTGCGGGGCGTTTCGTAAGCACCAAAACACGGTCGGCAAGGGAGATGGCTTCGGAGATGTCGTGCGTGATGAGCAGCGCCGTTTTACCTTCGCTGCGAATGATAGAGGACACGTCCTCGCATACGTTCAGTCTCGTTTGATAATCGAGCGCGGAGAACGGTTCGTCTAAAAGAAGAATATCGGGGTCGGACGCCAAAGTGCGGATAAGCGCGGCGCGTTGGCGCATACCGCCCGAAAGTTGGGGCGGGTAGCTGTGCAAAAAGTCCTTTAACCCGTACTTTTCCGCAAGCGCCCTTGCCCGTTCTTTATTTTCGGGCGTGCCGATTTTCTTCACTTCGAGCGGCAGGAAAATATTTTTCTCGATAGTGCGCCAAGGGAAAAGTTCGTCTTTTTGGAGCATATATCCGAAGCTGCCTTGGCTTTCCACCTTACCCGCGGAGGGCTTTAAAAGTCCTGCCGCGAGGGAAAGCAGAGTGGTTTTTCCGCATCCCGAGGGACCGATGATTGCAACGAATTCTCCTTCGTTTACCGAAAAATTTAAGTTTTCCGCCGCCGTTGTTTCTCCGCGTACGGTGTGGTACGTAAGTTTTACGTCTGTGAATCTCAAAATTTCTTTTTTCATAAGCGGTTCCGTTCCGT
>CAMWUS010000215.1 GCA_947177495.1 uncultured Clostridia bacterium | reverse complement strand
AAAAAACGCCGAAAATTCGGCGTTTTTTTATTTGTTTTTTAGAATCTCAGCCTTGTTCGGCGTTGAGTTGTACTTTCACCCTGCGTTTCGGCACTGTTTGCGCCTTCGTTCGGGCTCACCGTTTGCGGCGCCTGTTGTACGGGTTGCATAACGGGCTGAACGGGTTGTATTACGGGTTGCATGGGTCGCGCAGACTGCTGTGCGGCAACACCGTTTACGATTCCGGAAAGCGCGCTCGTGAGAATGTTTGCCGCATTCTCCGTGAGCTTAATGGAAACGTCCTTGGACTGCTGTGCCGCGGGTGCAGGCTGAGGAGCGGAAGCCGCTGCTGCCGCCGTTGCCGCACGGATACGTTGTTCCATTTCCATACGCGCGATCTTGTCTTCTACTTCCCGTGCACGTTCTTCCGCCGCACGGATACGATCTTCTGCGATGCTGTTGTCCATTTGTGCAGGCTGAGGAAGTGCGGGCTGTTCATATGCCGCGCGCAGCTGCTGTTCCTGCATCATGTTAAGCGCACGCTCTTCTGCCAAACGAGCCCTTTCTTCCGCTCTCGCCTTCTCCTCCGCCATACGCATCATTTCGTACGATGCACCGCCTGCCGCGGGTTGCGGCGCAGGCAACTGTTGTACGATGGGCTGCTGAGGTTGAGGTGCGGGCTGATGCATCTGCTGTTGCATCATCGGGTTCATCATGGGGTTCATCATCGGATTCATCATCGGGTTCATCATGGGATTCATCATAGGATTCATCATCGGCATGATGGGTTGCTGAGGTTGAGGCGCAGGTGCGGGTGCGGGCGCAGGAGGTTGCTGACGCATCGCCATCATGCGCTCTTCGCGTTCCATACGCTTCTCTTCTCTCCGCTCTGCTTCCAACCGTTCCTGACGTTCCCGCTCTTCCGCAATCTCGCGTTGGCGTTTCTCTTCCGCAAGAATTGCATTCTTCTTTTTCTTCTTCACCGCCAATACGATGATGAGAATCAGCAACAACAATGCAAGTGCGATTGCAAGAATCCACCAATAGTTCTTTAAGAATCCGAGTACGTTGTTCCAGAACTTCGCCGCTCCGGAAAGCTCTACCTGATACTGATACCGCGCGTTCTCTACGTCGAAGTTCACTGCATCGTTTCCGGAAATCCCGAGCGCATACCAGTAATCCTTACCGATTTCAACCGCCGCGCCGTCGCCCAAAGGCTCGCTCGCTTCGGCAGATGCGTATATTTGCATTTGCAACTGCAACGCATCGTTTACGCTCGGGTCGAGGTCGGCGGGAAGCATGTATCCCGTGATCATACCGTCGTCGCCCTTATGCCAGCTTGCGGCATCGTTGACTTTCAACAAGTACTTGCTGATTGTCAGGTTGAAGGTCGCTTCCGTCAGCGTCCCGTCGTCCCCACCGCTCAAACCGAGGAAGTTCTCGCCGCGGTTCACGTCTTCAGTGTCGTCGATGAACACGTAGTTGGCGGGATCTTTCAACGCGATGACCACGTTGTAGTCGCCCGCGTTGCGGAGCGTAGCCCCACCCGTGAACGTAAGCTTCATCGTCGCGCTGTCGAAGCCCTTCAACACACCTTTCGCGCTCAGCGACGCGGCATCGTGGTTCTTACCGTCAAAGGTGAAATCTTTCAACGTAGGCGCAACAAGCTGTTGTTTGTGAACTTCGATCGTCTGCGAAATCGTCTTACTGCCATTATTCCACTTAAAGTTCTTCTTGGTGATGTACAGCTCGATTTCGTACGTACCCGCGTTTTTCAACACGAGGTCGGACAAGGACTTAATGGGATCGCCGCCGTTGATACGGATTTCAATGGTTCCTGCCGTGAGGAAGCCCATCATCTTCCCGTCGAAATTGGAGATATCCACCGTAACGCCCGAGCTCGTATAGGTCGCATCCACGCCTGTATCGTAGTTGGGATCCTTTACCGAAATGGCAGGATCGACACTGTTGATAGGATCGGGTTCCTTTGCGGCGGGCACGTTGAATACGTGCTCTACCTCGGAATTTTCCTCATCCACTTCGACATAGTCCCCGTTTTTGAGGATGAGCTTCATCGTGAGCTGCTGCCCTTCGTACTTCTCGTCCGTCCAATCGAAATCCCAACTATCCTTGCCGCTGACAAGCGTACCACGGTAGTAGAACTCTACGTCGAAGTATGCTCTATAATTGGGAACTGCCTCGCCGTCCGCATCGGTCACGTTGGGTTCGTCGAGCGAATCGGGTGCGGAAGTCCAATCCGCAACGGTAAGCTTCTGCTTCAACACGCTTACGTCGCGGGTAAGCGCGGTCGTTCCGCCGCTCGACCACTTCACGTTGGTGGGGTCGATAATCTTTACTTTGACTTGATAGTCGCCTGTGCCGTCTACGTCGTTATAGTCGAAACCGGCAGGTACGGGATCGTAGTCGCCCGTAAGAGGATCTTTCTTGGTAACACTCTCTACTTCGTAGTACTTACCTTCGTCGAACGGATCGAGCCCCATGAGCTCTAACAAGCTCTTGTTCTTGCCGTCGTATTTGACGTCGCCGTCCT
>CAMWUS010000214.1 GCA_947177495.1 uncultured Clostridia bacterium | reverse complement strand
CCAAAAAGCTCGTATTTAAAAATTGCGTTTCCATGCACTAAATTATATCAAATGAAAAAATAAAAAGCAAGGATAAAAACGGTTTCCTTGCTTTTTGTAAAATATACGATTTTAAAAACTTAGTCGGTCGTGCGGTAATCCGCAGTAACTTTTCCGTTGATCACGTAAATTCTGAGTTCTCCGCCAACCTTCTCCGCATCTTCCAAATAAGCGCCCTCTTCGTGTTCGCCGACTCCCGCATACAGTTCCACCGCAAGCTTCGCTTTTTCGCCCGCATTGTTGAGCGGATCCTCTATAATCAAGCGAACACCTTCGCGCGTCGTCAAGCGGAAATAATGCAAACGCGTTTGTGTCGCGTCAGTGGGATAAACGAGATCGATAGAAATGAGATTGGCGCGCACCTCGCCGAGTACGGCGTGGAATTCCCGATAGACTTCTACAAGTTCGGGATAGTAATCGCCTTCGATTTCTTCCCCGAAGGTGAAGTTGAATCCAAATAGTTCTACGTTATCGCCCGAAACACGGTTTTTAACCGTGTCTTTTTCGTAGATGTAAGAGACTTCGTCGTCGAGCACGGCGTACTTTCCTTCCGACGTTTGATAAGCAAACACCTCTCTGCGCTCGCGCACGGAAACCTCTACCTTATTCGGATAGCGCTTTGCAATTTCCTCTACGCGGAAACAAGGATATTGCTTTACCGTCGCTTCGACTTCGTCAAGGTCAAGAAAGGTAAGGCTCTTTCCCACGAACCCGTCGAGCTTTTCCTGCAATTCGTACGCTTCGCGTTCTCCGTCTTCCGAATAAGCGCTGAGCGACGAACGAACGCCCGAAACGGTAAATATCGCGTTTAATCCCGCTATCACCACGGCGGCGAGCAGAACAAACGAAACGATTGAGGTAATAATTGCTCTCTTCTTCATCTGTATCCTCCGGACTTCAAATACGTACGCGCTTAATTTGAGCGCCGAGCGCTTTGAATTTCCCCTGTAAATCGGAATAACCCCTGTCGATATGCGACAAGTCTACAACCTCCGAAACCCCTTCCGCACTAAGTGCGGCAATTACGAGTGCGGCGCCGCCGCGCAAATCCCCTGCGGTAATGCTTGCACCCCTGAGTCCTTTCACTCCCCGCACAAACGCATTGCGTCCCTTCACTTCGATGTCCGCACCCATCTTCTGCAATTCGGGCACGTACTTGAAGCGCGTTTCAAACAGGTTTTCCACTACGAGCGCGCACCCTTCGCAAATACAGTTGAGCGCGGTGGCTTGCGCCTGCAAGTCGGTGGGAAAACCGGGGAAAGGCATGGTTTCGATACGGCGGTTGCAATGCAACCGTCCGCTGCTTTCTAATCTTATTTTATCATTTTTACTATGTATTTTGCAACCGTTTTCACGTAATTTATGTAAAAGCAAACCGATATTCTCGCTTTTTACGCCCGCGACCTCGATTTCGCCGCCGCAAGCGGCACAAGCAATCAGGAAAGTTCCCGCTTCGATTCTGTCTTTCATAGGCTTGTAGGTAACTCCGTCGAGCTCCTTTACGCCCTCGATTTCAATGATATCCGTTCCCGCGCCATTCACTTTCGCGCCCATTGCGTTGAGAAAGTTTTGAAGGTCTATGATTTCGGGTTCCTTTGCCGCACCCGACAGCGTTGTAGTCCCTTCCGCCATAACTGCAGCAAGTAAGATGTTTTCCGTCGCTCCTACGCTGGGGAAATCCAAAACAATATCCGCTCCCCGAAGCTTATCGCAAGAACAATGTATGAACCCGTCTCTCTCACGAATATTCACGCCCAACCGTTTTAACGCATTTAGATGTAAGTCGATAGGTCTCAGCCCGATGTCGCACCCGCCGGGGTAAGCGATAACGGCGCGATGAAAGCGCGTTAACAGCGACCCGAGCATGAACACCGAAGAACGTAATTCTTTTGTAAGCGCCGACGATATTTCGTGGCAACACGCGTTTGCGCTTTCGATTACGGCGTCGTCGCCGCGGAATTGCACTTCCGCGCCTAATTCCCTTAATATTTGCGCCATACACGCAACGTCGGAAATCGCGGGCACCTCCCGAATTATCACCCGTTTGTCGGTTAAAATCGACGCGGCAAACAGTGGCAGAACGGAATTTTTCGCAGATTGTGTTTTAACGCTTCCGTATAGCTTCCTTCCGCCCTCTATTATAAACTTATCCATAGTTCTCTCCTCACGTATTTCGCAAAGCACGTAAAACGCCCTACTCGGGGCGCGTCGCACTATGTACTACATCTTATGTTTTTCTGCGCGTCGTTGTGTCTGGATACCCCGTACACGATACCCATACCCGTCATGGTAACAATCAGAGAAGTATTCCCCGCGGAGATAAGCGGAAGCGGCAAACCCGTAGGAGGAATACACCCGCTCACAACGAGCGCGTTGAGTGCGGCTTGTACGGCAAAAGCAAGCATTATTCCCGAAACAAGCATATACCCGTAAAAATTGCCGCACTCTCTTGCAATTTTAAAGCCCCGCCATACGACGAACGCAATGAGTGCAAAC
>CAMWUS010000213.1 GCA_947177495.1 uncultured Clostridia bacterium | reverse complement strand
GTTCTTGTGCGTGCTATCGAAGAATTCGGGGCGTACCTTTTCCGTTCTCAGCTCGTCTAATTCAAGCAATGGGATACTTTCTCTTTTCATAGCGCTTCTCCGTAAAGTATTTTTAGGATTATAACACAAAAACTTTTCGGGCGCAAGCAAAGGGAAAAGAAAAAACGCACCGAAGTGCGTTTTTTGAATTTTTTATTTCTTCATTGCTTCGACTTGCTTTGCAACTTCTTCGCTGAGGTCTTCGCTCTTCTTTTCAAGCCCCTGACCCATAACGTAGAAGCAGAACGCTTTGAGGTTGACGGGTGCGCCCGTTTTCTTTGCGGTTTCCGCAATGAGCTGAGCGATCGTAACCTTGTCGTCCTTGACGAATTTCTGGTCGAGCAAGCAGTTCTCTTCGTAGAACTTCTTGATTTTGCCGAGCACGATTTTTTCCGCGATCGCTTCGGGCTTGCCCTCGTTGATGACTTCCTGCTTCAAGATCGCTTTCTCTTTCTCGATTGCCTCGGGGGAAACTTCGTCCGCCGTTTTATACTGAGGCTTGGAGAACGCGGTGTGAAGTGCTACGTTGTGCGCAAGCTCCTTGGTGTCGGCATTCTCCGCGCAGTCGAAGTCGAGCATAACGCCCATCGTGCCGCCCATGTGAATGTAGGTCTCTACGAAACCTGCCGACTGATATACGGTGAAACGGCGTACGGAAATCTTCTCGCCGATGATACCCGTCTGCTCCTGAATGTAGGTGTCTACCGTCTTGCCGCCCATATCGCTTGCAAGGAGCGCCGCTACGTCCGCGGGCTTAACCTTTGCGATCTGCTTTGCAACGAGCGCAACCAAGTCGTGGAATTTCTCGCCCTTCGCAACGAAGTCGGACTCGCAGTTAACTTCTACGAGAACGCCCGTTTTGCCCTCGGTGAGCGCATACACGATGCCCTCTGCCGCGATTTTAGAAGCGCGCTTTGCAGCTTTCGCAATTCCGCGCTCGCGGAGCAAGTCCGCCGCCTTTTCTTTATCGCCGTCTGCGTCCACAAGGGCGCGCTTGCAATCCATCATACCTGCGCCCGTCTGCTCGCGGAGCGCCATAACGTCTTTTGCCGTAAATTCTGCCATGATCGTAATCCTCCTCTATTTTTCGATTATTCCGCACTCTCAGCGGGAGCTTCTTCCGCCGCCGCAACAACTTCCTCGATGTCGGTGGGCTCAGCCGCATCCGCACCCTCGGGAATATATACGGGAGTCTCGCCCTGATTCGCTTCGATGACCGCGTTTGCGATGACCGAAGAGATGAGCTTGATTGCGCGGATCGCGTCGTCGTTGCCGGGGATCACGTAGTCGATAAGGTCGGGATCGCAGTTGGTATCGGTGATTGCCACGATGGGAATGTGAAGCTTTCTTGCTTCCGCAACCGCGATATCCTCGTTGCTGGGGTCTACCACAAAGAGTACGCCGGGCATGCCGTGCATATCCTTAATGCCGCCGAGGTTCTCGGAAAGTTTCGCCATCTCTTTCTTCAAGCCGAGCACTTCCTTTTTGGGAAGAAGGTCGAACTCGCCGCTCTGCTCCATCTTTTCGAGCTTTTCGAGATAGTCGATACGCGAACGAATGGTCTTGAAGTTGGTAAGGGTACCGCCGAGCCAACGGGAGTTGATGTAGTACTGCCCGCAACGCTCCGCTTCCTCTTTGATTGCGTCCTGCGCCTGCTTCTTGGTGCCGACGAAGAGAACGGTCTTGCCCTGCTTCACCGCTTCCACAACAAAGCTGTACGCTTCTTCGATGAGCTTCGCCGTCATTTCGAGGTTGATGATGTGAATGTCGTGACGTGCCGCGAAGATGTACTTGCCCATCTTAGGGTTCCACTTTCTCGTCTGGTGTCCGAAGTGAACGCCTGCTTCGAGAAGCTGCTTCATAGAAATAACTGCCATAATGCCTCCGTTTTACCTCCCCTCGCTTTTTGTTTTTACGACCTTATCCGCATGAAAGATTTACGGACACGGAGATCGCAAAGCCGAGGGTGTGTATTTTAGCTATGGTATTATACCATATCCCGTTTTACTTGGCAACTTATTTTACCGCGCAAAAAAGGAATTTTTTTGTATTTTTCTTATTCGCGTTCCACGGTGACGACGGGTTCCGCATCGCTTAATATTTTTACGGCGCGTTTTAAATCGTCGGCAATCTCCTCGTCCTTTTTCGGGCAGGAATAGGGAACGCCCGCTTCGAAGATAAGTTTTTTGCCCGCACCGCGCACCAAGCGGAAATCGTGCAAATCGAGCCCTTCCGTAATGCCCTCCGTAGCGGCGCGCACGCGCTCTTCGAGCTCCCGCGCCTCTTCGTCGTTTAAGTCCACGGGATCGAGGTGGGCGGTGAGTTCCACCCCAAATTCACTGAGCACCCTCTTTTCCACGCCGTCGATGATCTCGTGCGCGGCGATGGGTGACAGGGTAGCGTCCATTTGCACGTGTACGGTGGCGAACATCTTGTCGGGTCCGAACCGATAGGCACGCAGGTCGTGCAAGCCGAGCACGCCCTCGCCCTCGGCTATCACCG
>CAMWUS010000212.1 GCA_947177495.1 uncultured Clostridia bacterium | reverse complement strand
ATCGTGTGGGACTATATCAACTGGTCTCGTCTCAACGATATTCCCGTAGGACCGGGGCGCGGTTCGGGTGTCGGCAGTATCGTAGCGTACTCAATCGGAATCACCAACGTCGATCCGCTCCGTTACGACTTGCTCTTCGAACGTTTCCTGAACCCCGATCGTGTATCCATGCCCGACTTCGACGTAGACTTTTGTACCGAACGGCGGGCGGAAACCATTGAATACGTACGCCGCCGCTATCATCCCGAAAACGTTGCGCAAATCGTTACGTTCGGTACGCTCGCTTCCCGCGCCGTTATCAAAGACGTGGGGCGCGTTATGCGCGTTCCGTTCTCGGATACCGACCGCGTTACCAAGCTCATGGACGGAAAAGCGACTATCCGCGAGCTGTTGGGGCTGAATATCGAAAAATGCCGCAAGGCAGTAAAAGAAACGGAGTCCGTACCCGATAAGCACGACGAAGCGGTGAAAAAGCTAAACGATCAAGAGGCAAAGCGGAACGGGGAATTCATAGAAATTTATAATTCCGACGAAACGCTGCGCCGCGTCATCGACATGGCGTTAAAGCTCGAGGGCATGCCGCGGCAGACGGGTATGCACGCGGCGGGCGTGGTCATCTGCAGTAAAAAGATTGCCGACAACGTGCCGCTTTCGCGGAACGGCGAGGATATTACCACGCAGTTCGACATGAAGGAAGTGGAGTCCATCGGAATGCTCAAAATGGACTTCCTCGCGCTTACCACGCTTACCGATATCAAAAAGACGCTCGATTATATTTATGAAGATACGGGCAAGAGAATTGAATTTGGGCAGGAATGCGACGACCCCAAGGCTTACGAGCTTATTTCCGAAGGGGATACCGACGCAGTGTTCCAACTCGAACAAGGCGGTATGAAACGCTTCATGAAACAGTTGCAACCCAACTGTCTTGAAGACCTTATCGCGGGTATTTCGCTTTACCGTCCCGGTCCTATGGACTTTATCCCCGCATATTTGAAAAACAGAAGCAATCCCGCGGGCATCAAATACCTTACGCCGATGTTAAAACCCATTCTCGAAAAGACGTATGGCGTTATCATCTACCAAGAGCAAGTCATGCAGATTTTCCAAAATCTTGCGGGCTACTCGTTGGGGCAAGCAGACCTCGTGCGCCGTGCCATGGCGAAGAAACACCGTTCCGAGCTGATGGCGCAGAGGGATAAGTTCATCTACGGCGATATCGACAAAGGCGGGAACATTACAGGCTGTCAGGCGCACGGCATTCCGCCCGAAGCGAGCTCCGAGCTATTCGCTCAAATGGAGAGCTTCGCTTCCTACGCGTTCAACAAATCGCACGCGGCGGCATACGCCGTTGTTACCTATCAAACGGCATACCTCAAAAAGTACTATCCAAAGGAATTCCTTGCGGGCGTACTCAACAACCGCATTACCAAAATCGAAGAAATCGCCAAATATATCGTCTACATGAAGGAGAAGAATATTAAGGCGTACCCGCCCGACGTCAACCGTTCCAAAGCGTATTTCTCCGTGGAAGGGGATGGGCTTCGGTTCGGGCTTTGCGCTCTGCGCGGCGTTGGTATTGCCGCAATGGAAGCGGTTATCGCGGAACGCGAACAAAACGGTTTGTTCAAAGATTTCTCCGATTTCCTTATGCGCTGTACCAAATACATCAATAAGCGCATGGTGGAGAGCTTGATTTTCGGCGGTGCGTTCGACGGTATGGGGCATGCGCGTGCGCAGTACGAGGCCGTGTATGAAGAACTGATGCGCCGCGTCGCGGGGATCGAAAAACAAAAAAACAGCAGTCAAATGTCTTTGTTCGGCGACATCATCGAAGAGGAAGCGCCGACTGTCGAGTATCCGAACATTCCCGAATGGGATACCGCGGAGCTTTTGTCTCGTGAAAAGTCGGTACTTGGCGTATACGTAAGCGGGCACCCGTTCGGCGCGTTCGCGCACCATTTCTCCGATTGTTCTTTCCATACGGGCTTGCTTGCCGACTATGAAGAGGACGAGGAGACAGGGGACAGAACCTATCACCTTATCAAGAGCGGCGAAGCGGCTACCATGGGCGGTATCGTAGCGGGCATTAAGAAAGTAAATACCCGTAACGGCTCGATCATGGCGTTTATCACGGTAGAGGACTTGTACGGGAGTGTGGAGTGCATTGCGTTCCCGCGCATTTACGAAAAAATCAAGCCTTATTTGCGGCAAGACGCGGTGGTGCGGATTTCGGGAAAAATCGATATGCCGAGCGAGAAACTGCCTACTATTATCATCGACGATTTAAAGGAATTCACGCCGCCCGAAGAAAAGACGGCTGCGCCCGTGCAACGTACGCAGGAAGAGCAGGTCGTTTGGCTCGACGCGCGTTCGCTTCCCGACGATGAGTTCGAAGAACTCCTTGAAACGGTGCAGAGCTACCCCGGTCCCATTAAGGCGAAAATCTTA
Source organism: uncultured Clostridia bacterium (assembly GCA_947177495.1). GTDB lineage: Bacteria > Bacillota > Clostridia > Christensenellales > Borkfalkiaceae > Gallimonas. The sequence continues at coordinate 112 of CAMWUS010000212.1, read as the reverse complement.
CACGGCAAAAAACGTTTTGAATTCTCAATTAACCTTTCAAGGGCGTTTCAGGCGGAAATCAGAACCTTTTTGCCCGAAACTTGTGTTAAAATTTTGCCCTAAATGAAAATCC
>CAMWUS010000211.1 GCA_947177495.1 uncultured Clostridia bacterium | reverse complement strand
GAATTGGCAGGCGACGGTTATTTCGAAGCTCTCTACATTTTGGGCGAAGATTTAATTGCCAAGGGAATGCTCGTTCGCTGCGACGTGGAAGAAGACGATTATACGCAAGCAATCGATTACTATCCTTCCACAACAGGAAATTTCATTTTGTTTTTAGCAATGGATGACGAGGGCGACGTGACCGACGAGTACCTGTTCGAATTAGACAAAGCTGGGAAAGCAGTTTTGCGCACGCTCGAATACGGTACATACGGGTGCTATGTGAACGGCGAGGAGAACGGGGACTATATCTATCTCGACGGACACGGCGTTGCAACCGTTTACGATAAGAGTGGCGAGAAAATCGACGAGGGCAAATATCGCGAATTCCCCGAATTGGGCGAAGGCGTTTATCAGTACGCGAGTAACAACAGCGAGACTACGTTTGCATTTACGCTGTCTTCGGTAAACGGAAGAAATTACTATTTGCGCTATACGGAAAAGCAGGTTTACACGGGTACAGATTGGACCGCGCTCATTCTCGACGGTTTCGGAAAGGCTGTTTACGTCGACCGTTACGGTGTGCGTACGGTGGGCGACGAAATCAACGTCGGACTCGGGGTTAAGGCGCTGCGTCCTTATTCGAGCATCGAAACTCTGTACTTCGAAGTGAATGAAAACGGAACTTTCCGTCTTATATCCGACGGTTGGGTGGTTCGGAACGGCGTGCTCTACCTTTACACGGGCGGACGCGCAAGCAGTCTCCGCATTCCCGACGGCGTTACTACCATTCTCGAAGGTGCGTTCTCTTCCGATACGCTCGACTATCTCGAAAGTATCGACTTGAACGGCGTAACGGAAATCGGTGCAAACGCCTTTAAGGGAAGCGGGCTTACCGCAATCTCTTCCGAAAACCTGCTGAAAATCGGAGACGGGGCATTTAAAAACAGCTCCGTGCGTACGGCAAATATCCCGAACGTAACGGAAATCGGCGCGGAAGCCTTCTACGGTTGCACGTCGCTTACAAAGGTGGTACTTGCGGCTATCCAAAAGATCGGCGCAAATGCGTTTACCCGTTCTTCTTATAACCGCACGGTAACGGAATTCGATTTTACTGCGGTTGATGACTTTACGGCAATTCAGTTTAACGGTACTGCCTTCGAAAACACGGCGGGCGGATTTATTTCTATCAAGGTTACCGTTACGGATATTGCGGCGCTTAATGCGGTATATGCAACCGATTGGGCGAACGAAATTAAGGAAACCGCGCGCATTGCGAATAAGGCTACCGACAATGTGAGCGGAAACAACTATATCGACCTCATGAGCGGTACGGTATACTCTTTCACGAGCGGCGTAATTGCAAAGGACGTGTGCAAGAACAACGATTATACGGAAGAGGATAGCACGGTACTTTCGTTGTACTATGTCGACGCGGAAGGGAAAGTAATCCCGTATTCGTCGGCGAACGGCGTTTGGACGGAGGCGGCGGAAATCGACGCTTCTGAGAGCGTTATGACAATCGACGGCGTTACCGTTTGGAAGGATAATACTTATTCCGACAAATATAATTTTACCGATAGCGTATCGGGTAAAACGCTTTCGTTCGCGGTTTCTATTAGCAGAAGTGTCTCTTCGTACGGACTGTATGTATCCGTCAGAGTACCGCAGTACAATTTCAGCTTCGGCGAAGAATCCGGATCGGATATGCCGGACTTGAAATACAACATTTCGGAACACAAATTTACGTTTACGGCAACGGACGGGGAGTACGAAGTAACGCTCACGGGCGAGAATACCTGCGCTTCGGTTAAAACGAAAGAGTTTTTGCCTTTGGTGTTCGTTCCCGAAGGAGATGCAAATTCGAAAATCCGTGTTACGTTCAACGTTACCGACGGAACGGCTAAGATTGAAAAGTTTGAGAAATTCGAGCAATCGTCTTGGAAATCGAAGAAAATAGAGGGTACTCCTGCTGAAACAAGCGAAAACGTATATACGGTTACAATTACCGACGGGAATTATAGCGAAACGTATACGGTAACTTACGTTCCTGCTTCCGATACGAACGAAGCTTCAATCAACGTTGTTTTGGAAAGCAAACTTGCAAGCGCAACTTTGTCGGCGATAGATTGGAATTGGCGAGCAACTATCGCCTATGCCGACGGTAAAATATTCGGTTGCACTTGGTTCCACAACTGGAACACTTATGTAGACTATGAGGTCACGGAAACGGCTCCTAACGACGACGGAACGCTTACCGTCACGGTAACGGACGATAAAAACGCGACGCGCACGTTTAAGTTGAAGCTTGTCAAAAACTCTTATGATAACGATGCGCTTGAAGTAACCGAAACTACGGTATAAAATCCGTACAGGTAATTACAAAAAAGCTCTTGGGTATTTGCCCAAGAGCTTTTTTTGTTTACAAATTAAAATCTAAAAGATTTTCGGTTTGGAAAAGAGCTAACATTGCTTGACAGGTTGCGCCTGTCTATTGTATAATAAAAATTGGTTTTTTATGAGGTGAAATATGCTTACTTCAATTTGTGGAATTAACTGGGGCGACGAGGGAAAGGGAAGAATGGTTGACCTTTTGTCG
>CAMWUS010000210.1 GCA_947177495.1 uncultured Clostridia bacterium | reverse complement strand
GGTGTATACTGCAAAGCGGGCAGCGTCACTTTGGAAAGCGGCAAAATTTGCAATAACGCGTCAAATGCTCCCGGCGCCGGTTTTACGTTTTCCAATGGCACTACATTCATAATGAACGGCGGCGTGATTACCGAGAATAAGCAGGGGCAAACGACTCCACTTGGTTGCTACGGGGGCGGCGTTTCTTTCTCCGGCACAACGTTTACAATGAACGGCGGAACGATTTCTAAAAACCTTGCGGAAATGGGCGGCGGCGTAACAATCACCGCGGGCACGTTCACGATGAACGGCGGGATTATCGGCGGCTCAAGTTTGGCTACCGGTAACAAAGCAAATAATTCATCTATGGGTCAAGGCGGTGGTCTTTATGCAGACGGTATGCATCTCACCGCGACGGATCCGAATATCACAGTCACAATAAACGGCGGCGTAATTTCTTACAACGAGAGTATTGGTTGCGGTGGCGGCATTACGGTTGGCGAAAAGGTCAACTTTACGTTAGCCGGTGGCGAAGTTGTAGATAACCTCTCTAAGTGGAATGGCGGCGGCATTATGATGCGCTCGACTTTCAACAAAGCGTTCACAATGTCGGGCGGGCTTGTCGCGCGGAATGAAGCAACCGGTGCATGGCAAGGGGGCGATGCGCGCGGCGGCGGCATCTATTTAAATAGCCCTTTGGCAACAATTACGTTCAGCGGCGGTACGGTTACCAAGAATAAAATTAGCGGAACGCATCCCGTCCCCGGGACCTCGGGCGTAGCACAGGGGAAGGCTGCTTCAAAGTATTTCACCCCCAGCGGCGACGGTGATTTGAAAGTTATTAACCTGAACGGACCTTTCGTGTGCGACGGGAACGAAAACGGTAACTTCGATATTTTGGTCGGCATCGTGCAGTTCGTTATCGGCGGACCGCTCGTGAAGGACGGCAGAACGGCGCATATCGGGATTTCCGGTATGCATGGCGATTATAGCGGCGGCAGCCATGCCATAAATCCAGGCTATTTAAGGCAGGGCAGTAGACGTTACGGCGACAGCCCTACGTCGACGCAGCCTACGACAGGCGGAAGTTTTGCTACGGCGGGGAAGGCATTGACACGCAATTATACTACGAATGCCAAGAGCGTTCCTTCCATGCAGACAAACTTTTTCTCCGATAATATTTCGGAATACGTCATCTTCGGTACGGGCGCATACGGTACGGTCGCTGCCGCAACCGATGCCTCAACGGGAGTGCAAGAAATCGGTATTACCAGATGGGAGGATCGTAATTCCTATACGGTAGGCACTGCTGCGCAGAACAAATTGGTGGCGCAATGGGAATACAATTGGATAGATGAGAACGGAACCCCGCATCCCGGAACCCTTGTTACCAACAATGCCGACGGCAGTACACCCACCGTACAGATACCGTACGGTAATAAAATCAAAAACGTACACGTGACGTGGACGCAAAGGGGAAATCCTGTCGGCTCCGGTTCTACAATAACGCTTTCTACTAACCCTGCGAACGTCGAGGGAGGTACCACGCTTGGAACCATGAACAGCGGTTCTACGCACATTTTTAACGGTACAGGTTATACGAATGCTAACAATACTTTCCCCGGCGGTGATACCGGTACGGGCGTAAGTGCAGTGGGCAGGTACACGTTCGTAATCAATTCGGGCAACATTGCCGACACGTTTATAATTAACCCTATCATCAACTTTGAGATTGCGCCTGCGGACGTACAGGTCACGTTTAACAATAAGACTATCCCGTACGGCATGGACGCAAAGCAGATAGAGGATTGGCTGAACGACCCTGCAAACGGTGCGTTCAGCGTTACGGGCTTACCGAGCGGCATGACTGCCAAGGATGCAGGTATTAAAATCGTAAAGACTTACGGCACGGATGCAAACCGCAGTTATACCGTGCGGGGAGAATTGACTTCCTCGACGCACCCCCAAGCCAAAGACTGCAAAGTGACCTTCACCAACGTAGGCAAGCTGACAATCGAGCCGCGCAAGGTGAATATCCTCCTCAACGACGAAGAGGTTATCTACGGCGGGGACATTAAAGACGCCGAATTGCAGAATATCAACGAGCTCGCAAGCAGCGCTACCCCCAACAAAATTGTAACCAAAGCGCAGAATACCACGCAGGCGCAGGACAAAGACGGCAATAATCGCACGGAAAACGGAAAGCCCGTTTATATCGGCGGTTGGCGGTATTTCGACAGTACGGGCGCGAACGCCATACTCTCCGCTACGAAGACGGAAAACCAAATCGTTGCGCGCGATATCGATGTTTCGGGCAAGAGCGCGACGAAGATTCCTTTCGACTTCGAAATTACCTATACTTCTTCGGATTACGAGAGTGCGGATACCGACAAGTACCTTAAAGTAAAGGTAGACAGCAACGACAATATAGACGGTTATGCTTATAAATTAAAGGGCACCAACGATAATTATAAGTTTACCTTCTATAACGCTTCGGAGACGGTGGGAGATGCAAAGTTTAAGGTGCTGAAAGCGGATTTCGCCGATGACTTAAAGACTTCTACTTCTACGCCCAAATACAACGAGGCGGATAACGACGGCAAGGCAAAGACGATTG
>CAMWUS010000209.1 GCA_947177495.1 uncultured Clostridia bacterium | reverse complement strand
AAAGAACAAGTTTCTAAAACTGACCGAGAGGTATTGGAGTTTGCAGAACTTGTTGATGTTTTTGATTTTGACCGTTCTTTATCCGTACTGTTTAAGTGGTGCCAGAACGCTTTTATAAGAGTTGAGAAGATTATATAAATTTGAATTGAACGGAGAATTAAATGATAGTTGAATATGGTGCAACCGAAGATATTGTTTCTTGGATGACGCTTGTGCGTTCGGTCAGTTGGAATTTTCCAGGACTTGAAACGGAAGAAAAACTCAAAGAGTATGAAAATACTGTGCTTCGTTTTATGTCAGAAAATAGAGCTCTCTGTGTCAAAAAGGAAAATGCAATTATCGGCGTTTTGCTGTATTCAAAAAAACATAATATGATTTGTTGCCTTGCGGTGGCACCCGACTATCGTAGGCAAGGGATAGCCTCTACGCTGCTTTCAAAAGCAATTGAGAATTTGGATAGAACGAGGGATATTACTGTTTCAACATTTCGAGAAAACGACCCGAAAGGAAATGCCCCACGCGCTCTCTATCGCTCTTTCGGTTTTATAGAAGGCGACTTGATTGAGGAATTTGATTATCCTAATCAGCAGTTTGTTTTACCTGCAATATAAGATAAATTGAAATTTATCCAAGTAAGATTAAATAAATATTCCCCGCTATCTTCATTTGTGAAGATAGCGGGGAATACGATTTTTACGATAAATTCCCTATGGGAGCGTTTTGCCGTGGGGGATTTGTTTTATTGTGTTTTTCTTGCTTCTTTTTTGCGGGCGCGCTTGTTGCGTACGGCGCTTCGAATAATTTCGAAAATGCTGATGCCGATTCCCGTAAGAATGTACACGTAGAAGGTGGCAAATCTCCAAAGCAAAATCACCCAACCCAAAATGCTGTTGATGCCCGTAACGGTAAGGAACACGAGCGTGGTCATCGCTTCGCTTGCGCCGCTGTTCCCGGGGGTGGGAATAAAGGAAGCGGAGTAGAACGATACCATCGTCAGGCACATGATTTGCAGGAGCAACAGCCAGTGGTCTGTGGTAACGTTGGGTCCCGCCAAGGCGAGCACGGCGAAGTAGGGCAGTACCATATACACCGCCGTTTCCGCCACGGCAAGCAAGGCAAGGGGAATAAGCTTATACCACTTCGTAAAGATGATTTTCATGGACTCGCGGTATTCCCGCGCTTCGTACACGTACTTCTTCATGGTGGGGTATTTGCGCTTTACAATATGGAGCTTGTTTAAAAATACGACGATGCCAGCAATCAGTTTCTTTCCCGCGCGGGGGAAGAGGGAGACGAACAGCATCACGACGGGAACAAGCAGGTTGAACGCCATCGCGATAATGGAAACGATGAGGACGACTTTTCCGCCCCAACCGCTCGCCATATTGTCGAGCCAGCCGTTCATGCCGACAATGACGAACATTCCGATTGCAATCAAGCACCAAATCACCGTGCTTACGATAAAGCGCACGAGGGGAATGGCAGTCGCCACGCCCACGGGAATATCCTTTTTGTGCAAGTAATAAATTTGGAAAGGCTGTCCGCCCGTGCCGAGCGGCGTAATGCCGTCGTAATACTTGCCGATGTACATGGTTTTAATGGAGTTGCGGATGCGCCACTTGCCCGTGGAAATTTTGAGCAGGTACGAATACTTTGCGCTTTCCACCAACATATACAAGAGCACCATGCCGACAAACGCGAAGAAGTAGGGCAGGGAAGCGCCCTTGATCATCTCCTTAAAACTCTTCATGCCGTCGCCCGTCAAGTACTGCGTCATGGTGAACATGATGGCAATGGATACGGCAATGAGCGCAAGCATGAGAATGGTTTTTATCCACCATTTTTTGCGCTTTTTCTTGTCGTCGCGGTTTTGTTTTTCCTCTATTTCTTTGGCGAGCTTTTCAAAGTCTTTTTGTTTTGTAGCATGATAACGGGCGCTTAATTCAGCGTCCTTAACGGCTTTTTCTGCCTTTTTAGCTTCTTTCCCCACGATTGGTTTTTGCGTGGGAGAAGCCTTTTGTTCCGTGTTTTGCACGGGTTGTTCGGGAACGGCGGGGATTTTTTCTTCGCCTTCCCCTATAGGTTCTTCGTTCATATTCACCACTATACCATATTTTATCCCAAAAATCAAGTTGTCATGCCGTTAACTTTCCGTTTCGTGATCGGTTTTTTCGTTCTTTTCTTGTGTTTCGGGCGGTGGAGCGGGCTCTGGCGCAAGATACGGGTGCTCCGCTTTTTTCGACCGGGTCAGGCGGTACGCCCAATTTCCGAACGCCGCGCCGATGATAATGACGTAGCCGATAATGCTGAGCACGCTCGGAATTTGCGAAAGAAAGAGAAATCCGAGGATTGCCGCAAAGAGCACCTGCGCATAGTCGAACACGGCGATTTCCTTTGCGGGGGCGTGCCGATAGGCGGCGGTAATGCAAAACTGTCCGCCCGTAGCCGCCGCGCCCGCAAGGAGTAAATAGCCAAGTTGTAACCCGCTCATCGGCTGATAACCGATAATGAGAAAGGGGAGCGACACCACGGTGGAGAGGAGTGCGAAAACGAAGACTGTCATCACGCCGCGCTCGCCCTTTACGCCCAAAATTCT
>CAMWUS010000208.1 GCA_947177495.1 uncultured Clostridia bacterium | reverse complement strand
AACGGCAAACTGGTTGCAAAAGCACCCCCTTCGGGCAAGACGACCGACGAAATCCGTCTCGAAAATTCGCCCATGGGTATCTGCTATCTCTCCACGAACGAGTGGGCAAACACGATAAATATGGAGCCTCGCGAGAAGCTTCGTTTGGAGCGTCTCGAAAAATATGCAACGCCCTTCTAAGATCACGACAGCGTGAAGCCCGTTCCCAACCTTCAGTTCACCGAAGCGGAAATCAATACGCTTATCAGATATCAGACGAAGATCGACAACTATCTTCGCGAGAACATTCTCAAATGGCTGAGAGAAGGTCTTACGGACAGCGCTTGGGAATCGCACAAGACGAGAGCGGAGAGCGACTCCGTCGGTATCGGATCGGTTCAAAAGGTCTATCAGGCAGCGTACGACAGATATCTTGCAGAAAACTAATTAAAAGGAGAAAATAAGATTATGAAAAAAGCATTAGCAGTTACTTTAGGAGCCGCTCTTTCGCTTACCATGCTTGCGGGCTGCGGCGACGGCGACGATAAGAAAAACGAAAAAAATACCGACACCACCATTTCCGGCGTACAGACGTCGGCAACCGTTATGGCGGGAGAAGAATTCGACGCTTTGGCGGGCGTAACCGCTCACGACGAAGAGGACGGCGACCTTACCTCGAAGATTAACGTCGAGGCGGTAGGGCTCACCTTTACGGACGGTAAAACCACGCCTACGGAAGCGAGCGAGTACGTCGGATACGAAATCATTTACACCGTTACCGACTCGAACGGTGCGACCGCTACGGAATACTGCACGCTTTACGTGAAGCAGGCGGCGGCGGAGCTTGAAAACGTATTCACTTCCGACTTTACCGCTATCACGCCCGACGATGCCGACAAGCATTGGTGGGATTTCAACAACGACGGTGCGGACGCTACCGCAACGCTTAAACAGGGCGCTTACGTCGTAGACGTTACCGACCTCAAAGGCGTGAACGACGATAAGCTTATGCTCACGAGAAGCTTTGCAGACCTCGGCGCAGGCGAGTACGAGTTCGTCGTTTGGGCAAGCTCGTCCGTTGCAACGAAAATCAACATGAACGCACTCCTCGACGGCGAGGACAATTGGGACCTCAAAAACCTCGGCGGCGGCAAGTACAACGAAGAAGTCGGCACGACCGTGAAAGCGATCAGCCACAAGTTCACGCTCGATAAGGACAACGCTAAAATTCTGTTCCGTATTTGTCTCGGCGGCGGTGACAGACCGAACGCATTCTCGTTCGCAGTCGAAAAAATCGCTATCTACAAGACGACGGGTGTGGAGAAGCAAACCGACCTTTATAAAAAAGATTCGTTCGACGATCTCGCAGGCTTGGCGGTTTCCAACGCCGGCGACGGCAGCGCTTTAACGGTTGGATACGATTCCGCAGAGAAAGCTGCAAAGATCGACGTTACGTCCTACAACACCTCTGGCGGCGTTTGGAGCGTTGCGGCAAAATTACCGCTCACGGGTGCGACCGTGGAGAAGGGCGCTACCTACGGTTACGAAATCGTAGTCAAAGCGACGAACGCACACGCTGCAACGAGCGAAATCATCGTAGCTCCCGTTGACAACGGCGAAGTTGAGGGGCGCGCATTTAACAACACGCACGTCATCGGCGCAGGCGAGACGACGATAAGAAGCACGTTCACGGCAAACTTTAACGCCGAAGCGCCTGCAATCCATTTCCAAATCGGTAAACACGATGCCGATACCATGACGAGCAACGTCATTCTTATCAAGAGCGTTCGTTTCTACAAAATCGAAGGCGATAAGAAGATCGACCGCGTTGCGCAGGATAAGTTCATTCTCTTCGGTCAGGATTCCTCCAACAAGACGAATGCGAAGTATCCCTACAACATGTTCAACGGCTCGGACGACGGCGTCGGCGTTCCCGGTATCGGTACGGCTTATATCGAGAACGGCAAACTCGTTTATAAAATTCACGAGGGCAGCGTTGTCGGCGGACAGAACAAGCTGGTCATCGGCTATTGGGATAATCCCATCAACCTTCCCGCAAACGCGTATTACGTGGTATCCATCAAAATTAAGTCCTCCGCTTCCATCGGGTTCGACGTGTGCTTGCACGACATGAACTACGGCGGCGATGAGTGGGACGACGGACTCTTATATCGCCGTGCTCATTGGCAGAACGACGCTATTCAAATCGGCACGACCGAGACGACGGTAGAATTCACCACGGATATCGTGCCCGGGGCAAGCAAGTGCGAGCTCATTCTCGAATTCGGTTCGTCCGAAATCAACGCAATCGAAGGCGACGTAATCATCGAGATTTCCGAAATCAAAATCGGTGTGCGCAATCTTGTCGGCTAAAACAGCAGAGAGAAACTTAGCATAGACATACCTCCGCGACATAGCTTGTTGCGGAGGTATGAACTAAAAAAGAGGGGTATTTCATGAAAACTTTGTATGCAATCGGCGAAATGCTCATTGATTTTACGGCACAGGAAACGGGCAGGTTGGAAAACGCCGTTACCTTTCGCAAGAACGCGGGCGGCGCGCCTGCAAACGTGGCGGTGTGCGTTTCCAAGCTGGGCGGCAGTGCCAACGTCATTACCAAGCTCGGCAAAGAC
>CAMWUS010000207.1 GCA_947177495.1 uncultured Clostridia bacterium | reverse complement strand
CCCGTCATAGGCGCAACCATGAGGACGAAGCTCTAACCCTGCGTCGCGCGGGGTGCCTTCTTTACGATTGGAAGTCCGGACGGAGCGTATTCGCCGTGGAATGGCACGCACCCGAAACGAGCCCGTCCGCATCGCCCGCTTTGAGCATGAGCGCACCGAAGAAGGTGCTGTCCTTCGCCTGCTGAAGAGCTTGCTCTTCCGTCATGCCCTTCGCCTTTCTTAATTCGTACAACAGCTTTGCGTAATCGGCAAGTTTCTCCGATTTCGCGGGATCGATAATTTCCACGCCCGACAAATCGAGGTCGGAATTGCCCGCAATAATTTTCGCGGGGTCGCCGAGAAGTACGATACGCGCGATGCCTTCGAGAACGCACTCTTCCGCCGCCTCTACGACGCGTCTGTCCTCGCCCTCGCAAAGCACGATTTTGCGGTTCTTTTCCGCGGCGCGCTTTTTGAGCGCTTCGACGATCGTTCCCGATTCAACAATTTTTCTGCCGAGTTTTTTCACTTTTCCAATAAATCCTGCCATAAAAACACTCCGAATCCTTTTTTTTTCTTCCCGTTTGGTGTATAATGAAAGCGGGTAAAATGATTTCTGACAGTATTATACACCTTTCCCCCGAAATTGTAAAGGACAAGCGGTAAAATAAATGAAATTTTGTGCGGTAATTTGTGAGTACAACCCTTTCCACAACGGACATCGGTATCAGTTTTCGGAGATTCGGCGCTTAAGCGACTGCGATAAAATTTTGTGCGTGATGAGCGGCAACTTCACCCAACGCGGGGAAGCCGCCGTGTTCGACAAATACACCCGCGCCCGCCATGCGGTGGAATGCGGTGCGGACGTCGTTATTGAATTGCCTACCGCGTTTGCGGTGTCTCCCGCAGAGCTTTTCGCAAGAGGTGCGGTTCACATTCTCGCCTCCCTTCCCGCTGTTACCACGCTTGCGTTCGGTTGCGAGAGCGGCGATAAAGAGAGCTTCCTCACGGCGGCACGCGCGGCGAACGCCGAGGATAAAGAGTTTAAAGCGGCGCTGAAAGAGAACATGAAGGACGGTACTTCGTACATCCGCGCGCGCAACGAGGCGCTTTTGTCGCTGAACGCGGACGTAGACGAAAACCTTTTAAACTCCCCCAACAATTTGTTGGGCACGGAATATTGCCGCGCACTCTTGCAAGAGGGAAGCGATATTGAGCCGCTCCCTATTCCCCGCGTAGGTGGCGGGTATGCGGATACCGCGCTGTTTAAAAACTTTTCGTCGGCGAGCGCACTGCGCGCCGTACTCGGCGAAGATACCCGCGCCGCGAAAAAAGCGCTCGGGCGCAACCTGCCCGCAACCGTATTTGAAAGCGCGAAGCGCTTCCGCGAACTCCCCTTTAAGCAAGCGGCGGCGTGCGCCCTTCTCTCCGCTCCGAACGAGCAAATCGCGCTTTGCCCCGACTGCTCGGAAGGCTTGGAAAACCGTTTGAAAGCCATGCTGAAAAGCACGCCCGAATACGACGAAGCGCTTAAAAAAGTCGTGTCCAAGCGTTACACGCTCTCGCGTATCAAGCGCATTCTTGTGCAAAACCTGCTCAAAATCGATTTGCGCGCCGTGCGCGATTATGCCGAAAATCCCCTCTATTACAACGTGCTCGCTCTCAAAAAGGAAAGTTCGGAAGAGATTTTGGCGGAACTCAGCAACGGGAAATTCCCCGCCATCGTGCGCAAGAGCGATTACTCCCTGCTCAAAAAGGAAGCGCTTGCCTGCTTCGAAACAGACCTGCTCGCCTTAGAGCTTTACAACGCCCTTTCCGAAAACTATACGAACCCCTACGAAACACTGTTCGTATAAACGTGTGCCTCATAACGAAAAAAGCAAGGAGAAACAATCCTTGCTTTTTCTATTAGAGTTTGATATAATGAGAACGATAAACGGTATTTTAGCGGAGATTAAATGAAAACACAAATAGACAGAGAAAAACAGTACGCAAAAATAATCTTGATTATCTCTTGCGTTTTTACGGTTATTGCAAGTTTCTTGATTATTGTTTCAATATGTGGTTTACCGCAAGCGTTAAAATACCCACAAGCAGTGAAATATTTATACGAAAACGGCATTGAGGTTGATGCTCATTATAAGTACTATTATGATGATTATGGACTTGTAGGCAACCCTACCGACACGGCGAGAATATTTCGCGGGCGTTTTCACGTAGTATATGAATACGTTGGCGACAACTATCTCATATATACAGATGAATATTTAGATACCGTTGAATGCAAAACGAGAAGTGAGCTGAATGCGCGAGAGCAGTATATTAAGCAAATGATAGCCGATGAACCGACAAAGAAAATGCTAATTGCCGATAACGGGATGTGCTGTCTGTCTGTTAATAAGGAATCATTAAAACGCAATACGGCTTTAATCGTTTACAGTATTTTAATTCCGGTTTCCTCGGTGGTGTTAGGCTTATGTATATTCGGCATTGTGCGACAATCTAAAACGTTACGACGGTTAAGTTAATCAAAATAAGACGAATTTCAAATTATCTCTCTAAACACAAAAAAGCCCCTGCACGCAGGGGCTTTTTGATATTTTCGTTTAAACCAACTTGTTGGCGGTTGCCACGTTTCATTTTGCTATGTAGGAATCGAACCGCGCTTTGTCGGAC
>CAMWUS010000206.1 GCA_947177495.1 uncultured Clostridia bacterium | reverse complement strand
AAAATGATTTATAATAACCTAGACGATAAGTAATTACGCTTTCGTAGTTAAATGGATATGCGAGTATCCATCTAAGTGGCAATTACGAGTTCGCCCCACCGCAGGTGGCACGAGCCGTAGGCGAAGTATTCTCGGCGGTCGAGAATTGAACCTACGCAACAACTTTACAAACGCTTCCATAGTTAAATGGATATAACAGCCCCCTCCTAAGGGGCAATCAGTTCGCCCCACCGAAGGTGGCACAAGCGCGTAGCGCGCAGTATTCTCGTCGGACGAGAATTGAACATACACAACAACATTACAAACGCTTCCGTAGTTAAATGGATATAACAGCCCCCTCCTAAGGGGCAATTATGAGTTCGATTCTCGTCGGGAGTACCAAAAAGCGCTTGATTACAAATCAAGCGCTTTTTGCTATCGGCACAAAAAAAGGAGAGCTTGCGCTCTCCCCTTTTTACAAATCCTCAGGATTTATTTTTTTGTTTTGAATCGCCATCGCTTGCCGCGCGCTTTACTTCTTTTTCTTTTTCAGGCGCAACGAAAAGTCGCTCATCATTTCCGAAATTTTAATTCCCTGCGGGCAGACCTTTTCACAGCTCTTGCAACCGATGCATGCCGACGGTTTTTTCTCTTCGGCGAGCGTGCCCACAACCATGGGCGCGATGAACCCGCCGCCCGAAAAGCGGTGTTCGTTGTAAAGGCGCACGAGCTCGGGGATATTCAACCCCTTGGGGCAATAAGTCGTACAGTAACGGCAAGCCGTGCAGGGGAGCCTGGTCTTTCCCGTCATGCCGTCCGCGATAAGCAGTAGCGTGCGCATTTCCTCTTCGGTAAGCGGTTTTTCCTCAGAAAAAGTTTTGATGTTGTCCTTGACCTGTTCGAAATTCGACATGCCCGACAAAATCATCGTAACGGAGGGAATGCTCTGCAAAAAGCGGAACGCCCATGCGGGAATCCCCTCTTCGGGGCGCAGGGCTTTGAGCGCCGCGCTGTCCTCTTCCGAAAGTTTGGCAAGCTTGCCGCCGCGCAGCGGCTCCATCACCCAAACGGGAATGCCGTAGCTTTTAAACAGCTCTACTTTCTCCCGTGCGTTTTGGAATTCCCAATCGAGATAGTTTATCTGCAACTGCCCGAACTCCATATGCTTGCCGTATTTTTCAAGGAAGCGTTTCAACACGTTCATATCGCCGTGCGCGGAAAAGCCGAGATGACGGATTCGCCCGTTCTCTTTCTGCTTCATCAAATAATTGAAGATACCGTACTTTTCGTCAAGATAAGCATCGATATTCATTTCGCACACATTGTGGATAAGGTAGAAATCGAAATACTCCACACAGCACTTTTTGAGCTGTTTCTCAAAAATTTTCTCCACCTTGTCCATGTTCGACAAATCGTAGCCGGGGAATTTTGTTGCGAGGTAGTAGCTCTCGCGCGGGTATTTATGTAACAGCTTGCCGATCACTTTTTCCGACTCCCCGTCGTGATAGCCCCACGCGGTATCGAAATAATTTACGCCGTTTTTAATTGCGTAATCGATCATCTCCGCGGCGGCTTTCTCGTCGATGTCCTTATCGTCGTCGCTGAGAAGCGGCAAGCGCATGGTGCCGAACCCGAGCGCGGAAAGTTGCAAATCTTGAAATTTCTTGTAAACCATAGCTTCTCCTATTTATTGGCGGCGCGTTTTGCGCCAATATGCAAAAGACTTGCGGAAAATTCCGCAAGCCCTTCGGTTGACGCTTATTCGAGCCCTTCGTTGAGTTTTTCAAGCAAGGAATCCAAATCCTCGCCGTGAACGGCAACTGCCTGAGCAACCGTTTCGCCGTGCGCAAGCGCACAGCCAAAGCAGTGCATTCCCGCTTCGAGCAAAATTTCCGCCGAATTGGGGTTAATTTGCAGGCAATCCGCAATCAACGTATCTGCCGTAATTTTCGCCATGTTACACCTCTTCATGAATTATTTCCTATATTATACCACGTTTTGCAAACGATTACAACGTTTTTTGAAAAAATTCTCAGAGCGAAAGCAACCAATATATAATTCCGACCGTGGCGCCCGCGCTCACGCCGAATACAATGATGGGTCCTGCAACGATAAACATTTTCGCCGCCATGCCGTAAACATAGCCTTCCGTTTTAAATTCCATTGCGGGAGAGGCAACGGAGTTCGCAAACCCCGTAATGGGAACAATGCTCCCCGCGCCCGCGTTCTTACCGATGCGGTCGTAAACGCCCAAGCCCGTAAGAAACGTGCCGAGAAAAATGAGAATGACGGAAACCGTGCCCGCGAGCACGTCGCCGCTTAAGCCCGCAAACTCCAACAAATAACGGAAAAATTGCCCGATACAGCAAATGAACCCGCCCACGAGAAAGGCGCGCCCGCACGTTTTAAAATGCTGGGTGGGCGGATCGAGCGAATTGACGTAATTAAGATAATTGCGGTTGTAATTTTCGTTAGACTTTCCCGTCATACCCTCTCTCCCCTTTGGCGAAGCTCTTCCCGCCCGCATTCGGGAAAACAGCTTTCCCGCTCTTCCCGCGTTTTGTTCAGCGGATTGGCTTTGATCTTTTTCATATCTATAATATGGAGCGTTTGTAAAAGGATTATACGCGTTTGCACGCAAGCAAAAAGCAAGTAAAAAACAAAAAATTTTTTGGATAGTCTTGCAATTTGCGTCGAAGTGTGGTAGAGTAATAAGG
>CAMWUS010000205.1 GCA_947177495.1 uncultured Clostridia bacterium | reverse complement strand
CGTCTATACGCCGTCCACCACCGGCCCTGCCATGTAAATTAGTCCCACAAAAAAAGCGCACCGCACGGTGCGCCTTTTTTTATTCTTTTTTCTTTTTCTTTTGTAAAATCAAAACGGTGAGGAATGCAACGCAGCCGAGGACGAGAAGAATTGCCACGAGCTGTGAAGGGCTTAAAAACTTGATAATCGTTTCGCCCCGATCGTCCCCGCGCGCGAATTCGATTGCAAACCGCCACACACCGTAACTTATCATGTACAGCGGGAGTCCTTCCTCCCTACCTTTCAATACCAAATAGGAAAGCACGCCGAAAAGCGCGAACAGGAAGAGCGCTTCGAAGAGCTGAACGGGCACCATATATTCCCGACGCAACAATTCGTTATCTACGGAAACGTGCAAAAGCGGAACGGTAAACGGACGGTGTTCCTCGTAGACGGCACCGTGACAGCACCCCGCCGTAAGACAACCGATACGCCCGAACGCGTGCGCAATAATTACGCAGCAGGAAACGATGCCGAACACCGAAAACGCCTTTTGTAGGTGATAGCGCGGGTTGTCCGTTTTGCGAAATACAAAATGCCCGCCCGCAAAGTAGATTGCCAAAAACACGACCGCGCCGCCCACGAAGCCGCCGTAGAAGGTCATGCCGCTCCACTCGAATTTGCCGCTTTCTATATAGTTGTAAATTGCCTGCATGAGCGTTGCCGCGCCGAAGCCCAAGCACACGGCGACGGCGGCTCCCCCAAGCACCAAAACCTGCAATTTGGAATGGAGTTTCCGCTTATCCGCATAGAAAAGGAATACGCCGACCGCCGCACATAAGCCGAGTATAATAAACACGTCGTATAGCGTAATTCCCCAAAATAAATCGTAAGGATACACGGTTTCCCTCCTGTTTTAATTTTACACGCTTACCGCGCTTCTGTCAATGCAAATCGCGCAAATTTCATTTTTTCCCGTTGACTTCCCCTCTTTTTTGCGCTATAATGGCGTTATGAAAGAACACGGTACAAAACGCTTTGTTCTCACCAAGCAAGGCATCGTTACGATCATCCTGTTTGTGCTCAGCCTTACGGGAATGATTTTGTGTACCGTCTTTCCCGTGCATTCAAAGAGCGCAACGGCAAATTTACTGCTTGCGGATATCCTGCCCCGCGCCTGTATTTTAGTACCCCTCTTGTGGGTGATGATTTGGCGGTATCGCGAACTGCTCGGCTTCCCCCGCCCTTGGAATCGGAAGAAAACGCTGATATGGCTGCTCCCGCCCATCGCGGTCGCGCTCGTCAACTTCCCCTTTTCTGCACTGATCAGCGGAACGGCAACCGTTACGCAACCGGAATGGATATGGCTATTTGCAATCAAATGCCTGCTCATCGGCATTGTGGAAGAGTGGTTTTTCCGTGGCATTCTGCTCGATTTGTTTTTGCAAATTGCAAGAGAAAAACAGCGCACTGTCTTTTTGCCCGTGCTGTTTAGCTCGCTTGCATTCGCCCTCTTTCACCTGTTGAATTTGTTCGACGGCGCGGGATTCGGGGCTGTACTTTTGCAAACGGGTTATTCCTTCCTGATCGGCGGAATGTTAGCCGTTGTCTTCTGCAAGACGCGCAATTTATGGATTTCTGTTATTTTGCACACCGTTTTCGACGCAGGCGGTTTTTTGATTAAAGACTTGGGCACGGGCAATCCGCAAGACCTCGTATTTTGGATTTTGACCGCCGTCGTCGGCATTGGCTGTGCCGTGCATATCATTCTCACCCTCGTGCATATGTGTAAACGCAAACTGAGATAAGTGCATTTATTTGCATATAAAAAGCGAGAACGCGCTAAATCGCGCGTTCTCGCTTTTATGTTCCCTACAAAAAAATATTTATTGATTGCCGAAAAGAGTATGATAACAATTTTCGCACAACCAAGTCAATTTATCGTTTGATATATAACAATCAGTCATTACGTCCTTATTTATATCGCAAAAACAAACCGCACAACGCTCTTCCCATAATTGCGAATAATCACCGTTTACTTCTTGATACATTTTATCAGCAACTTCTTTCGGCGTTATTGCTTTGTACCATAATGATTTATCGCGGGAAAATTTTTCTTTTAGTTTTTTTGCGTAAATGCTTGGATTGACCTTAGTAAACTTCTCCAACAATAAACTTTTTACATAATCTTTGCCCATCTTGCTTACCTTTCTTCTTAAAAATATCTATAAATGCACGTACACAATGCTTTAATATTTCGTGTCCAAACGAATTTGTTTCAATGGTTCCGCAATTACTTGCAAAATCGCACAAGTTAAAATTAATAGTAAATCTTTCTTTTTGCGACTTTTACCTGTTGAAAACGGACTTCGAATATCGCACCGCTCGAGGTGAAAAACTCAAAAGAATACTCCCCTTCTGAAACCACCCCCAACTCACAAAGCACAATTTCTTCAAGTCCCTGTTTTAAAGACGAATTATAACTGCCCACTTCCCCATGCCAACAGGTATTTTGAAACTCATTTAACAGCTTTAAATAAGTTATCCCATTGAAAGTGATACTGTATTCCGTCTTTTCAAAGCGCACTTCAAGCATCACAACGTCGCTCTTCTTCCAATAGCACCAAGCGTCACCGTTTACCGTAACGCGCTTTACCGCATAATCGTGAAAACCGTTCGTGCGCATATATGCCGAATACAAACTTTTGGGAAGCTTATCCGCTATTTGCTCCAAATATTCG
>CAMWUS010000204.1 GCA_947177495.1 uncultured Clostridia bacterium | reverse complement strand
GCCTCCGCGCCCATGCCGACTTTCAAGCCCGTTTTAGAGGAATCGCCGAGCATTTCCTCCGTTTCGCGAAGCTGTTTATCGTTGATGACCTGCTTGTACTCGAAGCCCGTGGTACCGGGATCGAGCACGACGTAGGATGCGAAATAGATGACCTGTTCAAGCTGTTTGGGACCCATATCGAGCAACAGCCCGATTTTGCTGGGCACGCCGCGGAAATACCAAATATGAGATACGGGAGCGGCAAGCTCGATGTGCCCCATGCGCTCGCGGCGCACTTTGGCGCGGGTGACTTCCACGCCGCACTTTTCGCAGATGATACCCTTGTAACGGATACGCTTGTACTTTCCGCAGTGGCATTCCCAGTCCTTGGTGGGTCCGAAAATTTTCTCGCAGAAAAGTCCGTCGCGTTCGGGTTTTTGGGTACGGTAGTTGATGGTCTCGGGTTTGGTGACCTCGCCGTAAGACCATTCCCTGATTTTCTCGGGAGATGCGATGCTGATCTGAATAGAGTTAAAATCGTTTAATTCGTACATAAGTGCCTCCCTTACTCTTCGTCGGACGAATCGTCGTCAAACAAATCGCCGAACGAACCGTCCTCGTCTACGTCGGACATATCGTCTTCCAAATCCGCGTCGCCGAACAGGTCGTCGGATACGAAATCGTCGTCCTCGTCCGCTTCGTCGAAAATCGAACCGATTTCCTCTTCGTCGTCCTCATCCTCGACGCCGAAGTCGAAGTCCTTCTCGTCCTCCGCCGCAATGGGCTCTCTCCTGTGCTCGTTCTCTCTCTCGTCGTCCTCGAATTCGCGAATGATGAGCTCTTCGTTGTTCTCGGTGAGCACTTTCACGTCGAGCGCGAGGGACTGCAACTCTTTGAGGAGCACCTTAAATGCTTCGGGAATACCGGGTTCGGAAATGTTGTTGCCCTTTACGATGCTCTCGTAAGTCTTAACACGCCCTACGATATCGTCCGATTTTACGGTGAGGATTTCCTGCAAGATGTGCGCCGCGCCGTAAGCTTCGAGCGCCCAAACTTCCATTTCGCCGAAACGCTGTCCGCCGAACTGCGCCTTACCGCCCAAAGGCTGTTGGGTAACCATGGAGTAAGGACCGATGGAACGCGCGTGGATCTTATCGTCTACGAGGTGGATAAGTTTAATCATATACATGATACCGATGGTAACGCGGTTCTCGAAAGGTTCGCCCGTTCTGCCGTCGAACACTTGGAACTTGCCGTCTACCTTGCCCTCGGGGTTGAACAGGTTGTTCTCCTCGAAGAGCTTTTCGATATCGCGTTCGGTCGCGCCGTCGAATACGGGGGTTGCGATCTTCCAGCCGAGTTGGCGGCAGACGTAACCGAGGTGAACTTCGAGCACCTGACCGATATTCATACGCGAAGGAACGCCCAAGGGATTGAGCAAAATTTGCAAAGGCGTACCGTCGGGCAAGAAAGGCATATCGCTCTGCGGAAGTACGCGGGAAATAACGCCCTTGTTTCCGTGACGACCCGCCATCTTGTCGCCGACTTGGATTTTACGCTTCTGCGCGACGTATACGCGCACGAGTTTGTTGACGCCGGGAGAAAGCTCGTCCTTGTTCTCCCGCGTGAAGATTTTAACGTCTACGACGATACCGCCTTCACCGTGGGGAACACGCAAAGACGTGTCGCGCACTTCTCTCGACTTCTCGCCGAAGATTGCGCGGAGCAGTCTCTCTTCGGGCGTGAGTTCCGTCTCGCCCTTCGGGGTAACTTTACCGACGAGAATGTCGCCGCTCTGTACTTCCGCACCGATACGGACGATACCGTCTTCGTCGAGGTCTTTCAAAGCGTCGTCGCCCACGTTGGGAATGTCGCGCGTGATTTCCTCTTCGCCAAGCTTGGTGTCGCGTGCTTCCGTTTCGTGCTCCTCGATGTGAATGGAGGTGAACACGTCGTCCTGCACGAGTTTTTCGGAGATAAGAATAGCGTCCTCGTAGTTGTAACCTTCCCACTCCATGAAGCCGACGAGAATGTTCTTGCCGAGCGCAAGCTCGCCGTTGTTGGTGGAGGGACCGTCTGCAATGACTTCGCCCTTTTCCACTCTGTCGCCCGTGGAGATGATGGGACGCTGGTTAAGGCAGGTGCCTTGGTTGGAACGCTCAAACTTCTTGAGCGGGTATTCCGTTTCGAATCCGCTATCCTCGCGGATAACGATTTTATCGGACGAAACGGCTTGCGCTACGCCAGCCTCTTTGGCACGGACGATAACGCCCGAGTCGCGCGCGATTGCCGCTTCGATACCCGTTGCAACGATGGAGGGCTCCGTTTTGAGAAGGGGCACCGCTTGGCGCTGCATGTTCGAGCCCATGAGGGCACGGTTGGTATCGTCGTTTTCAAGGAAAGGAATGAGCGCGGTCGCTACGGATACGAGCTGTTTGGGGCTCACGTCCATGTAGTCGATTCTCTCGCGCGGCATTTCCATGATGAGTTCGCGGTAACGGCACCCTACGAGCGAGTTCACGAATTTCCCCTCTTCGTCCAAGGGTTCGTTCGCCTGCGCTACGACGTAGCGGTCCTCTTCGTCCGCCGTCAGATAATCTACGTGGTCGGTAACTACTCCCGTCTCCTTGTCTACCTTGCGGTAAGGAGCCATGATGAAGCCGAACTCGTTTACTTTGGAGAACGTTGCAAGCGAGGAGATAAGACCGATGTTCTGACCTTCGGGAGTCTCGATCGGGCACATTCTTCCGTAGTGCGAATAGTGAACGTCGCGGACTTCGA
>CAMWUS010000203.1 GCA_947177495.1 uncultured Clostridia bacterium | reverse complement strand
GCGTGAATTTAACCGACGGACTCGACGGGCTTGCGGGTTCGGTTTCTGCTGTCTTTTTTGCCACCGTCGCCATCTTGCTTGTTTTGCAGAAGGGAGACGGAGATATGTCGCTTCTTTGCATCTGCCTTACGGGCGCGCTTGCCGCCTATCTTGTATTTAATACCAACCGCGCAAGCGTATTTATGGGAGATACGGGTTCGCTTTCTTTGGGCGGGTTTGCCGCCTGCGTCTGCCTCTTTACGGGGAATGCTCTTATCATTCCCATCGTGGGAATAATGTTTGTCCTTTCAAGCATATCCGTCATCATTCAGGTAATATACTATAAAAAAACGGGCAAACGTGTCTTCCTCATGGCTCCCATCCACCACCACTTTCAGGAGAAAGGGTATTCGGAAGGAAAGATTTCCTATGCGTATGCGCTTGTCACCTTGGTTTTGGGAGTAACGTTATTGATACCGTTTGTCTGAGCCCGCGAAGCGTGCCGCGGGAAAGGGAGTGATTCATGTATTTTAAGGAACAAACTTTTCTTGTGGCGGGGCTTTCCCGATCGGGCGTAGCGGCAACGGAGTACCTCTTGAAAAAAGGCGCAACCGTATACGTGTACGACGACGTAGACGACGATAACGTAAAAAACGCCGCACAAAGACTTTCGGAGCTTGGCGCGCGGGTAGTGGGAAGAGGGGACCTTGCCGACAAGGCGGAACGGTGCGACGTGCTCGTGCTCAGTCCCGGGATTCCCGTCGATCACCCGTTGCCCGTTTCTTTTAAGCGGGACGGCAAGCGCATTATCGGAGAGTCGGAGTTGGGTGTTATGGCTCTGCGCTGCCCCGTAGTAGCGGTTACGGGTACGAACGGTAAAACGACCACCGTTACCATGCTTGAAAGCATTTTCCGCACGTCGGGCAAGAATGCGCTTGCTTGCGGAAATGTGGGAAAGCCAATCACATCCTGTTTGGACGATTTGGGCGAAGATGACGTAGCCGTTGCGGAAATATCGTCCTTTCAGCTCGAAACGCTGTATTCGCTGTGCCCGCACGTAGGAGTTGTGCTCAACGTGACGGAAGATCACTTAAACCGCCATTACAGCATGGAGAATTACATATTCTTAAAATCCCGTCTCTTCAAAAACAGCACGGAGAGCGAATATGCCGTTCTTAATTACGACGACCCCGTGGTACGCGGTTTTGCGGAAAAGACGCGGGCGCAGGTGGTTTGGTTTTCCTTAAAAGGGCGGGTAGAGGGCGGCTACATTGCCGACGGGTATTTCCATTACTTTGGGGAACGCATCTTTCCCGTAAACGAGCTGCCCTTAGAGGGAGATCATAACCGCGCGAACGCGCTTGCGGCAATCTGCGCCGCGAAAATCATGGGCGTGGGAACCGCCGCCATCACCGCCGCCTTAAAGAGTTTCCAAGGCGTGAAGCACCGTTTGCAGCACGTGGGCGAGCTCGACGGCGTTACCTTTATCGACGATTCCAAAGCAACCAACGTTGATTCCGCCGTAAAAGCAGTTGAAAGCGTAAAGGGCGAAAGCGTGATACTGCTCGGCGGCAAGGACAAGGGATATGCCTATGAACCGCTGTTCGAGGCGTTGAAAAACTCGAGCGTCGTTCACGCCGTCATTTACGGGGAAAACGCATTTCGTGTTTTAAACGCCGCCTTAAAGAGCGGGTATACCAACGTTACGCTGTGCCGTCCCTTCGATATGGCGGTGCGGGTTGCCTATCTCACGGCAAAGCGAGGGCAGAACGTGCTTTTATCGCCCGCGTCCGCGAGCTTCGACGCTTTCCGAAGCTACGAGGAACGGGGAGAACGGTTTGCGGAGATGTTGAGCATTCTTGCTCAGGAGCGGGTAAAAGGCGAAATCGTAGACGAAGGGGGCGCGGGTGAAACACGCGAAATCGAATAAGAATATAGGACAAGGAAGGAGCAGGGGTGACCTGCTCTTTCTTGCAGGAGTGATAGCGCTTGCGGCATACGGGCTCGTATGTGTTTATTCCGCAAGCTGTTACAACGCGCAGGTGCAGTACGGCGACGCGTTTTACTTTTTAAAAAAGCAAGTAATCGGCTTTGTGCTCGGGCTTGCCGCCATGATCGGCATTTCCTTTTTGCCCTACGAGCGCATGAAAAAAGCGGGTCTGCCCGCACTGATTATTTCGCTTATTTTGCTTGCAATCGTCTTTATTCCCGGAGTGGGTAAGAGCAACTACGGCGCAACGCGTTGGATCGGGATAGGACCTGTTACCATTCAGCCTTCCGAGCTTGCAAAGTATGCGCTCGTCATGTTTACGGCGGGATATTTTGCCAAAGCGCCCGAACGGATGCGCTCGCTGAAAGGCGTGTTACCCGTGCTCGGGGCGGGGCTTTCTATTTGTGTTCTCATCATGTTGGAGCCGAATATGTCGGTCACCATGTGCGTGGGTGCGGTCATGCTCGGCATGATTTTTTTAAGCGGTGCGTCTCCCGCGACCATTGCCGCAATTTGCGTTCCCGTCTTGTTTGCCGTTCCCGTTCTCATCATGGCGGAGCCATACCGTTTGCAGCGGTTGTCCGCTTTCGTCAATCCTTGGGCGTCACCGAAGGCAGAGGGCTATCAGTTGATTCAATCGCTCTATGCGCTCGGGAACGGAAAGTTCTTCGGCACGGGGCTGTTTAATTCCCGCCAAAAATACCGCTTTTTGCCTTTTTCCGAAAGCGATTTTATTCTCGCCGTAATCGCAGAAGAAACGTTCGTCATCGGTGTTTTTGCGTTGTTTTCACTC
>CAMWUS010000202.1 GCA_947177495.1 uncultured Clostridia bacterium | reverse complement strand
CGGCGGCGTCGGGATTTTTCATCGTTCCGCACGGGTTCGTAATGGGCGGCACGACGGGCGTAGGTATTTTTATCAGAAACCTTTTAAACGGCGATAACGAATGGATCGTCACACTCACCGTTTACGTAGCAAACATTGCGCTGTTTATAATCGGCGCGATATTTTTGGGTAAGAAGTTTGCGGTCGCGACAGCCGCGGGTACGTTACTATATCCGTCTTTCCTAAGTCTGTATACATATTTAAACGATTTATACGTAAAAGCGAACGGCGGACCGATTGCGGCGGATGAACCGATGCTTGCCGCGATTGTAGGTGCGTTGCTGTTCGGCTTAGGAATAGGTGTTTGCGTAAAAATCGGCGCGAGCACGGGCGGAACGGACATTCCTCCGCTTATTCTGCACAAATTCTTTAATATTCCCGTAGCGGTGGGGCTGTGGGTGCTCGATATGTCTATCGTGCTGATACAGCCGTTTGCGCACGTGGGGCTTGAAATGGCGCTTTTCGGCTTGCTGATTACGCTTTTGTCATCGTTCACCATCGATTTGGTATCGCCGATCGGCTCGCGCAAAGCGCAAGTATTTATTGTAAGTAAAAAATACCGCGAAATCCGCGAAATGATTTTAAACAAGATGAACCGCGGCGTAACCATGTTCCACGCCAAAACGGGCTATTTGCAGGACAACACCTACGTACTGCTTACGATTATCTCCAACCGCGATACGGTAAAATTAAAGAATTTGGTTGGGCTCATCGACCCCGAAGCGTTTTTAATGGTAAGCGTGGCATCGGAAGTGCGTGGGCGCGGGTTCTCGTCCGCAAAGATCGCCTTGCCGAAAGATTTGGAAGGAGTAATAGAAGAAGACCCGCCGCGAAACGGCGAGTCCACGTAAATACTTACTTTGTATTTTATGGCTTTCCAAAGGGGAAGCCATATTTCTTTGTCATTGCGAACGCAGTGAAACAATCCAGTATTAAAATTGTATCCGTATTATTATTTTCTTCTGGATTGCTTCGACAATAAATTGTCTCGCAATGACGGTTGGAGGAAGGCGGGATTAACAGCAAAGCCGTTTAAGTGCCTCGTAATACGTTTTAAGGAGAAGCTCCACGCGCTCCAACGTAATGTATTCGTTTGGTTGGTGAATGGTGGGCTCGTCGCCGGGCATTTCGGGACCAAACGCCACGCCGTGCGTTAAGGCGCGTGCATAAGTGCCTCCGCCGATGCCGATCGGCTGCGCTTTCACGCCAGTGCAATCCTCGTAGACGGAAAGCAACGTTTTCACCAAATCGCTCTCGGGGTCGGCGCGAAGGGGCGCTTGGTGGCTGAGCGTTTCGTACAGCACGCCGTATTGCGCCAAAAGCTCTTTTACCTCTTTTAACGTCATGGTGGAAGGGTAACGGATATCGTAAGTCACGTGCAACCCGTCCGACTTGGTGCGAATCACGTTGGGCGACATCGTCAAAAATTCCCCGTCGCGTTGAATTTTGGTCAAACCGTAGGGGTCTTCGAAAATGGTATGCACAAGCTCGGCGCATCGCGCGTTCTTTTCGGCGTAGTAGCGGAGCATGGGTTCGATTGCATTTTTCCCAAGCTCGGGCGTGGAGCCGTGTGCCGACTTGCCAACCGATACCAACTTGGGCAATTTTGTACGCAAGCCGTATTTTTCCATGCGTACGCTGTCGTAAACGCCGTCCACGGGCACGGAATAACACCTATCGGGCACCATGTTCGCCGTAAGCCTGCTTTGCACGTAGAGGAACGGGCGTTCTTTCACGGGGAAAGGGAAGTGCATGCGCACGTGCAAAATGCCTTTCTCCGAAACGATAACGGGGAAATCCGCGTCGGGCGAAAATCCGTACTCGGGCATATGCGCAAGTTCCTTGTAGCGTTTCATGCATGCCCAGCCCGATTCTTCGTTACAGCCCACAATAAGCTTGATTTTCTTCTTTGGCGTAATGTTTTGGTCTTTCAGCATTTTAAGGGCGTACAAACAGCACATGGCGGGACCTTTGTCGTCCGTCGTGCCGCGTCCCCAAATTTTGCCCTCGGCAATAATGCCGTCGAACGGGGGATACTTCCACCCCAAGCCCGCGGGCACAACGTCGAGGTGGGCGAGAATTGCAAACTCGTTATCCTCGTCGCCATTGCCGTAAATGACTTCGCCCGCATAGCCCTCGTAGTTATTTGTTTTAAAACCCATTTCTTCCGCCATATCTAGGAAGAAACAAAGGCAGTCGAAATTCTCTTGCCCGAACGGAGTTGTGGGGGTAGGCTTTTGGCAGGTAGAGTCGAAGTGCACGATTTTGGAAATTGCGTCGATCGTTTCGTTTAAATAGTCTTTCATAGTTCACCTTTGCGTATAGTATAGCACACGGGGAAGAGAATGTCAAACAATGTGCAGCCCGCTGTTCCGCGTCATTGCGCCCCGCCGAAGGCGGCACGAAGTAACGTCGTGACAAACACTTCGTCATTGCGCCCCGCCGTAAGGCGGCACGAGCCGCAGGCGAAGTTACGCAGGCGAAGCAATCTAGTATTAAAATGGTATCCGCATTATTATTTTCTCCTGGATTGCTTCGACAATAAATTGTCTCGCAATGACGGTTGGGGGCAAGAAAAACCCTTAAAAACTCTAAAAAGTGGAAAAAATAGCGGAATTTTGATGAAATAACAAAAATTTTTTCAGAAAAAATGCGAAAAAGTGTTGATACGAACGGAAATGTGTGATACAATGGTACCGACTAATAGTGTCGTATTTTACGATTAACGCGA
>CAMWUS010000201.1 GCA_947177495.1 uncultured Clostridia bacterium | reverse complement strand
AATTAAATCTATCTTTTTTTTAAAAGTAATGTTTGTTTCTGATTTTGTAATTATTTGATGTGCTTTGACTTCAATATTTGTGAAAATCTTTTTCAAATATTTAGCAAACTCTAACAAAAACTCATTAGAAGTATACTTGTTTATAATAGAAATAAGATTACAGCCAAATGCCGTAAGCGGAAAAACTCGGAAAGAAAAACTACGGGGTTGTGCTTCTTTATTAGTACACACAATAATTATTTCATCATTAAAGAATATATCTTGACTATTAGGTTGAAATGTATATGTTATATCTATTAAGCTTGAATCATTTACTATTCCACAGTCACTCAATTGAAGAATGCGTCCCATATTTAGCTCATTCTTATCCCAAAGCTCTTCTTCGTTTACAAAATAACTACAATCGTCTTTAGTAATAACATATTTGCATAATCTTTGAAAAAGAATTGCCTCTTCTTTTGATAAATTTTTTAAACTTTCCAACGTTCGCAATGAATATGTTTTAGGTTTTTTTATTTCACCAGCTAAAACTTTTGCCCACAGCAATTGCATATCATCGTCGCTAATTGTTTCAACTGAATTAACAAATCGCGCCATCCAATCTTGCTCGACAGGAGTATCAGGAACATCAGGCTCATTCTCTAATAATCCATATGTTTTTGCTACAACGCTCTCTAAATTTTGCTGTTTTACCATTTCTTGATATAGTGAGCGTTCAATACTTCGAACAGTCAAACCATTTAACTCTTTATTATCAATCTGAATCAAGCCACTATCATATGCTTGTGCAAGTTCTGGATTACTATCTATTGCTTCTTGCATTGTTTTTAAAGCAAACGCATTTGCTTTTGCCATTCTTTTGATATGTATAGGCTCAAATATTCTTCCCAATGCACCACTTATGCAATCAATTAATTTATTTGCTGGCGATACCAATGCCTTTGCAATTTCTGCACCTTCTCCCATAATCTTCTCCTTTACTACTTTATAATAGAAATCAACGAACTTCGACATCGATTTTCAATTTTCTTTATTATATCAGATTTTTGTCAAATTTGCAATATTTTGTAAATAGAATCAGTGCAAAATTTTTTGCACTTAATAAAAATAAATAACTTCTATTACAATAATCACCCACAAAAAGGTTGCAGATATTCTGCGACCTTATTTGCTTTTTTGGCACTATTTTGGCATAATATGATTATAATTCTTTATGGTTACTATGGCAGTCAATACACGCAAGAAAACAATCAACGGGCGGACGTTCCGCATTCTTTTATGCGCCGCGTTATATATCGCGCTTGCCCTTTTTACGGGCAGTCTTTTTCTGCTGAGCGCGAACTATCAAAAGGTATACGACAGCCCTACCGTTCGCGGCGGGAAAGCGGATTTTACGGGGATAGAAATTTCCTCGCGGAGCGTGCCGTGTACGCTGACGGGTGAATGGGAATTTTTCTATAACGAATGGATTGTAACCGACAGCTACGACGGACAAGCCGACGGTATGATAAAGCTTCCGGGGCTTTGGACTTGGCGCGACTTCGGAAACGGGAAGCTTCCCAAAACAGGCTACGCTTCCTATCGGCTGGTTTTGGAGAACGTTCAACCCGATATCGACATCACCGTTTTTAGGCACAATGCCGACGTTGCCTATCGCGTTTTTCTCAACGGCAAGCTCAACGTGCGCAGTGGAACGGTATCCAAAGATATCGACGAAACGAGGGTTTCGGGCAGGTACGACGAAAGCATTCCCTTTCACACCGACGGGAGCCCTATCGAAGTCGTCATCGAACTGTCCGCTTGCACAAACGGCGGGTTTAACGTTTCCCCTTGGCTCAACTACGATTGGAGCGGCAGTAACACATACGGGGCGCGGCTTCGCTCTTTCACGTTTATCGCGCTTGGAATTTCCACCGCCGCCGTCGCAGTCAGCATTCTCACGTTTTTGTTTTTCAAATACAAACAGGATATCACCGTGCCCGCGCTGATGCTTGCGCTGTTTGCCCATTTCCTTTGCAGCAAAGACATCATGTACGTGTTTGCCCTGCCGTTTACTTTCATACGGCTGTTTGCGTTTTTCTCCGCCGCCGCAACCTTTGTTATATTTATTTTGCACATGCGGCGGAACGGAGTAAGTTACAAAAAAACCACGCTGCTTATTACGGCAATTTCGGGAGCCGTGTTCACCGTTTTGCTTTTCGTGCTCTACGGCACGCCGTACGCGCCGATTGCCGCACTTGGGCTCATTCTAACCCCTAGCCTGCATTTAATCCCCGTTTCGGGCGGGAACCTGACGAACGCACAGCGCGTCTTGTACGGCGTGTTTTTAACGCTGATTTTAACGATTTTCGTCGCGGAACTTTGTGACGGGTTGGGGCTGTTGGTGTTTGGGATAGAGTTTTATTTTTCGATAGAGTTAATGCTGATCATCGCATGCTTTACCGTGCTTTGGCTTTGGAAGATAGCGACCGCGTCTCGCACGGCGGTGCGCGTGAGCGAGTTGGAATGCGAACTGTTTTCCGCCAAAACACAGGCGTTGAAAGCGCAGATAAAACCGCATTTCGTGTTCAACTCTTTGACTGCCATTCAGGCGCAGTACCGCGACGGATTGCACGAGGGCGACAGGGCGATAGAACAGTTTGCAAAGCATTTGCGGCTAATTACCGCCAGCAACGGCGAAGATACCGTCGCATTCGACGCCGAGGTGCGCAATATATTAAACTACTTCGAGCTGGAAAACCTTCGTGCGGGCGGCGCACTCGAGCTGCTGCTC
>CAMWUS010000200.1 GCA_947177495.1 uncultured Clostridia bacterium | reverse complement strand
GAGCCCGCCGTTAAACCGTCCTGCGTGCACGTCGCCGCCACCGCGGAAAGGTCCTCGGGAGAATGCCCGAGCGCGGGGAGTTTTTCGCCATTCAGAAGCTTTTCCCCGCAGAGCTTACAAGATATATCGCCCGTGGTCCCGTCCTTCGTACAAGTAGGAAGCACGGCGGCAGAGGATACTAATTCATGTTTGCAAGTTTTATCCGTCGTCCCGTTCCTTATCAGTCCTATGGTTACGCCTGCGGCAACAAAGACAACCAATACAACAAACAACACCTTTAAAAACTTTTTCATGCCAATGCCTCACTTGAATATCATAGACAACACGCCCTTGATGAGCTTGTACACGATAATTACTACGACCACAAGCACCACTGCGGCGAGCACAATTTTCCACCAAGCTATGCTCCCGTCGCCGTAGTCCTCTTTCAGTGGTGGGCTAATCCCGCCGATTGCGTCGGTGGGGGACGATACAACGGGCACGATGAACGATACGTCCTTATCCGTGAATTTGAGCGATAATATATCGAAATCGAGATAAACCGTTTGCCACGCGAGATACGAAACAATATCTTTGTCCGACTGCTGCCAATGAATACGACGGGCTACCCATTCGTCGATCGTATCCTTCGGCTCCGTGTTATCGCTCTCTCGGCAATAGTACGCTGCGCAGGGAGCAGAGAAGTATTTACTTGTCCCAAAACGCAAGAGAACTACCGTTTCGGTTTTCCCCGCCGCTTTGTACTCCTCGCGGAGCTTTGGAACGTCGCTTGCGGAAATGCACAATGTATCCGCTACGGCGGTATCCGAACCGTTTAGGTCCTTTTCCGTAAGCGTGACGATTGCCTTCATGGAATCGTACTGCGTGTCAACGTTGTACCCGCCGAATATGTACTGCCACCATTTCTTTGTGGTGCAGTTCCACCAAATTACTTGGTCGTCGTCCGCTTTGACTACAACGCTCGGATTATAACCACGCACGTGTCCTTCATCTACTTGATCGGAAAAGAGCGCCGCGCTGTATCTTCCGCCGTACATTTCCCCGCCGAGCGCTTTGCTGATAGATAGGAGCTCGTCTTTTACGACGTCGGCACGCACGCTATAATTCATGTAATCTTCGGGGGAGTAGAACACACCCGAGAAACGGTCGAAACGGTTGCTCTCAGTGAAGTACTGCTCCCAATTTGCAAGCCCGCTCCAACCCGAATATTTCACCTTCATGTCGTAGTTGGAAGCCCAATCAAAAGCTTGCCACTTTTCACCGAACCAACTACCGTCATTGTTTCCGAACGCTTGAACAGTAAGATAGCCGTTAGAGGTAGAGTACGAGCTGAGCGGTTGACCTTTTAGCCCGTTTATCACGTTGTAGATCATGCGGTCCTGCGTGACGAGTGCGGGTTTCGTGCGATATTCGTACCATTCGCACATAAGCTCAGAGAGCCGCCCATACGCTTCGAAATACTCGTTCGGAACGCGGAAGAAGCAACTATTCAGCTGTACCTGCTCACCTTGATAGAAGTCACCCTGCGGACGATATACGGTGTGGTGCACGTTAAAGTCAATCACACGTTCGTAATCGTCTACGGAGAAGGCGAGCGTGTCCGTTTCGGCATAGTCCGATCCGTAGCCTTTTGCAAATCCTTTGTACGTGTATGTCTGCGGGCAAGGGTATTCGGTAACGTTACTTTCACAACTAAGCTCAAAGCCGCTCAGCTCGTATACCCGCTCGTCTGCGTTCAGCGCCGAAAAGATTTCCGATCGCTCGGCAGTCGTGAGCTGCACACGGAATTTCAGGAACCGTCCTTCGCTGCCTACTTCCGTAGAGCTATTGAGATAGATAAGACGGTATTTTCCAAAGTTCGCCGAAGTCTTATCTCCGAAGCGGAGCTGCACTTTGTTTCTATCCGATTTCAAATCGAAGGCGAGCTGTTGCGGGTTATATACGTACACGTATAATCCGTAGTCACTTTGTTTGCTCGCGTAATATGAATAGCAAAGCTCAGCAAAAAGGATCAAGCGCGGCTTGTCGTTATGTCGGTAGGGATAGTCGGCAACGTCGAACGGTTTCCCGTCGATCGTCGCACCCTTCAAGTCGTCCATAACGTTTTGCTGTTCGTAGGTTTTTACGGTCGAGCTCACCGCCAAAGCGGTTGATCGCGGCTCTAATGCGGCGGTGAGAACCGCCGCAATCGCCACGAATGCCACCATGAGCCACGCGAGAAATTTATTACGCAATACTTTCATGTCGCACCTCAAAAGGCGAGAATATCTTCGTCAATGAAGATGTCCGTTACTTTCACGTAGCTACCGCCTTCGACGTCGAAGTCAATTTGGTACGTTACTTTCCCGTTATCGGAAGAAACTACGACCGAATAGAATTTCGCTTCCGTGAGCTCTGCCGCGTCGAAGGTGATTTCCTTTTGCGGGTATAGCGTTTCCAAGAGCTTCAAAAGTGAAAGCTCTTCGGGAACGGAGAGCGTGAAAGTGGTCGCTTCCTTTTTCAGCGCAAATACACTCGATAGGTCCACGTCTTGCCACGTGTAAATATCGTTGCCCGCCATAAATTCAAAATCTACGTCGGGGTTGGGGACCACCTGCACGGAATACGCGCGCGACGAGCTTAAAAAGCCGAACGTGTATTTTACGTCAAAGCGGTAGTCCTTGCCGTTTTCCACGTCCATGTCGCTTTGGGCGGAAAGGAGCTTCACGCCGTCCCGCTCTACGTAGAACGTTTTAAACTTTTCGCTCCCGTTGTTCGTGAATTTGAGCACAAGCCCGACAAGGAGCAGGACCGCCAACCC
>CAMWUS010000199.1 GCA_947177495.1 uncultured Clostridia bacterium | reverse complement strand
TGCCGCTTCGTGAATGAGCTCCGCGTCCACGCAAGCCGCAGTCAGCTCGGGCACCGCAGTCACTTTGGCGTGCTCCATAATGATGGCGTCGCACTCCGTGTGCCCGTGGCAGGGCGCGTTTCCATTGATACGCGAAACGAATTCCTGCTTGGACTCCCCCGCCGCCACCGAACGCGACACGACGTCCGCGCCCGACTGCTCGCCGTTTAAATGAACGGTAAAGTCCGTTTTCGCAAGCTGTTTGCCGTGCGTATACAGCTTCTCGCGAATGACGAGATTTGCGCCCTCGGCAAGCGTCGCTTCCGTTTTGCGTACGGTGGAATCTATCCCCTTGATTTGCGTCGTCTCCATTTCGAGGCGGGCGTTTTCTTCAAGGAAGATAACCGTCTGCGGATTCATAATATTTTCGCCGTTGCCGTCACCGCTTCCGTAATGCTTTTCCATGTAGCGCACTTTTGCGCCCTTCCCTACGTGGAAGGTATGCACGCCGCTGTGCTCCGCGACTTGCGTGCCGCAGTTGTGGATACCGCACCCCGCAATGATGAGGACGTCCGCATTCTCGCCCACGTAAAAATCGTTGTACACGAGCTCTTTGTAGTCGGACTTGGTAATGACAACGGGAATATGCACGCTCTCGTTCACCGTGTTCGGCGCAATTTTAATATCGATACCCTGCTTCCCGTCCGTTTTCGTCTCTATTTGAATGTGTTCCGTGCTCCGCCGCCCGTCGCTCTCCCCGTTTTTGCGGATGTTGTACGCGCCGTCGGGCACCTTGTGCAAGTCGGCAATTTGCATTAACAGCATTTTTTCCAATTCGTCCATATCACTCTCCCGTAAGCGCCCTGCACGCCTTTGTTCCCAACAGCGTGGGAAGCATCTCGTCCCGCGTTCCCTGCCGTTCTACTTTGCCGTCTTTTATCAAAACGATTTTGCTCGCAATGTTCAAAATGCGTTCTTGGTGGGAAATGACCACAATGCTCCCCTTCGTCCGCTCGCGCAGTTTTTCGAACACCGCAATCAGGCTTTGGAAGCTCCATAAATCGATGCCCGCTTCCGGCTCGTCGAATACGGAAAGCTTGGTGCCGCGTGCAAGCACGGTGGCAATCTCGATGCGCTTGAGCTCCCCGCCCGAAAGCGACGCGTCTACCTCGCGGTCGATATAATCGCGGGCGCACAACCCCACTTCCGCCAAATAGTTGCACGCTTCCGATACGGTCGTCTTTTTCCCCGTCGCAAGCGAAATGAGGTCTTTTACGGTGATGCCCTTAAAACGCACGGGCTGTTGAAAGGCGAACGAAATCCCCTTATTCGCCCGTTCCGTTACCGAAAGCGCGGTGATGTCCTCTCCGTCCAAATAAATCTTTCCGCTCGTGGGTGTTAAAATGCCCGCGATTATTTTTGCAAGCGTGCTCTTTCCGCTCCCGTTCGGTCCCGTGATCGCCACAAGCTTATCGTCTATGGTAAGCGATACGCCGCGCAAGATTTCTTTACTCGCGTCGTCAGCCTCGTAGGTAATGTCTTTCAGCTCCAACATTTATTTCTTCTCCTCTCTATCTCTTTTTTCATATTCTCTATCTACGCGCGCGAGCTCTCGTCCCCGTCGCCTAAATCCACTTTTCCCTCTTCGGTGCGCCCGTTCTGTTGCGCCGCCCCTTTCGTTCGTTTCTTCTTGCGTTCCGTCGGGACTTCTCCGTTCGCCTCTTCCGGCAGCGGAAATTCCACCCAAAAACAACTGCCTTTGCCCACTTCGGAAATCACGCCGAAGGGACAGCCCTGCGCAAGCAAGATTGATTTTACAATGGAAAGCCCCAACCCCGTGCCCTTTACGGGGCGTTTGTGGGCACTGTTCGAACGGTAATACCTGTCCCAAATAGTATTTACCTCTTCGGACGGAATACCCTTCCCCGAATCGATCACTTCGAACCGCGCACAATTCTCTTTGCGATACAGCTTCACCCGCACCCGCTTATCCTCGCCCGTGTAATTCACGGCGTTTCCTATCAAATTATAGAGCACTTGTTCGATGCGCTCCCTGCACGCCAAAGTGTAAATATCCTCTTCTACGAGCACTTCCACCTTGTAGCCATCCGTTTCCGTAAGGTAATCGAACCTGCCCGCAACACGGTACACGTCCTCGGAAAGATTGAACACCGTGCTCGTATTCTCCGTCATGCCTGCGCGCAAGCGGGATAAATCCAACAAATCCCCCACGAGCGCCGTAAGACGGTCGCTCTCGTCAATGATGACTTGCGCATGCGCATCGCGCTTTTCTTTGTCGTCGCCGGAAATTTCCCGTATCATGGAAGCGTACGCTTTTATCATGGTAAGCGGCGTTTTAAAGTCGTGCGAGACGTTTGCGATCAGCTCTTTTTGCACTTCGTCCGCTTTGGAAATTTCCGTGCGCGCACTCTCCAACGCTTCCGACAGCTCCGTCATCTCCGTACAAAAATAATTCTTGCGGAAATCCAAGCTGTAATTGCCCCGTGCAAGCTCTTTTGCACGCTCGGTAACTTCCGTTACAGGTTTGGTAATGAGTAGCGCAACCACTCCGCTCGCAATAAACGCAAGCACGAGCGACAACGCACCCGTAAACAGCGACATCCAACGAAAATTATCGGCATAGCGGTTGAGCGCCCGCGCGGGAATGGTGAGATAGAGATATCGAACCCCGCTTTCCGTCTGCATCGACGCACCGTAGGACATATTCCCTTTGTCGTTATCGAATAGAATAAGGTTCTTTTCTTCCAGCTCTCTGCAAAGCCGTTCCGCAATTTCGGGAAAGCACGCGTCGGAAAGCTCGGGAAGCGCACTCTCGCCCGTGTTATCGAGCAAATACACCCCCACGC
>CAMWUS010000198.1 GCA_947177495.1 uncultured Clostridia bacterium | reverse complement strand
ATACTTAACGCTCATTGCCCGCGCCTTGGAAGAGGGAAAGACGGCGATTTTCTTAGTACCCGAAATTTCCCTTACCCCGCAGATGCTTGCTCAACTCCGTTCCCGCTTCGGGGAGAATGCGGCAATTTTGCACAGCGGACTTTCGGCGGGGGAGCGGTTCGACGAATGGCAACGCCTGCGTGCGGGAAGCGCGCGCATTGCAATCGGCGCTCGGTCGGCGGTGTTCGCCCCCGTGGAGAATTTGGGGATCATCGTCATCGACGAGGAGCACGACGGAAGCTATTCCTCGGAGACCTCGCCCCGCTATAACACTTTTGATATCGCACGGCTTCGGGCGCGCTACAACGGGTGCAAGCTTGTGCTCGGAAGCGCAACGCCCGCCGTGGAAACCTACCGCAGAGCCAAGAGCGGGGAGTTCGAACTTATCAACCTTCCCGATAGAATTAACGCCCGCCCGATGCCCGCGGTACAGCTTGTGGATATGCGGCGGGAAGTGAGGCGGGGCAACCCGTCGCCCTTTTCGGCAGTGCTTCGCGAAAAGCTCGAAACCTGCTTGAAGAGCGGCAATCAAGCGATTTTGTTTTTAAACCGCAGAGGGTATTCCCAAACGGTGCTCTGCCGCGATTGCGGGTACGTCGCAAAGTGCGATAGCTGCGATGTCGCGCTTACCTATCATAGCGAAGAGGACTGCTTGAAGTGCCACTATTGCGGCGCGCGCTATAAAATGCCGCGGGCGTGCCCTTCGTGCGGCGGCGTGCATATCGGCTACGTCGGCACGGGTACGCAACGGGTGGTACGCGAGCTGCAACAGCTCTACCCTAAGGCGCGCGTATTACGTATGGACGCGGACAACGTGAGCGGCAAAGAGGGGCATTACAAAATTCTGCACAGCTTTGCCGAGCGGGAAGCGGACATTCTCGTCGGCACGCAGATGGTGGCAAAGGGGCACGACTTTCCGTTCGTTACCCTCGTGGGCGTGTTAGACGCCGACATGAGCTTGCATTTTCCCGACTACCGCAGCGGCGAGCGCACCTTTCAGCTCATCACGCAGGTTGCGGGCAGAAGCGGACGCGCGGAAGCGACGGGGGAAGTAGTGCTTCAAACGTACGATCCCGAGAATTACATTCTGCGTTTTGCGGCACACTACGACTACTGCGGTTTTTACGAGCACGAAGTTTCCATGCGGGCGGCGACGATGTTTCCCCCGTTTGCCCGTATCGTGCGGGTAATGGTAACGGGCGGCGACGAGCGCGAGACGGTAGACGCGCTCAAAAGCGTGTACGAGCGTTTGCAAGCGGTGTATGCAAAGCGTTCGGGCGAGTTCTTGTTCTTCAACCGTATGCACGCGCCCATCAAGCGCATTCAAAACAAGTACCGCTATCAGGTGCTCATGCGCCTGACCGACGGGAGCGCACTCGAAGAGATATACGACGCCGTCTACGGCGAAAATTATAAAAACGTGCTCGTTTACGTGGAAGAAAATCCGAGCAATCTAAGTTAGGAGGAGAGACTATGATTCGCGAAATCGTACAGGTGGGAGACGAGGTTTTACGCACGACGTGTAAGGCGGTAACGCGGTTCGACAAAGGACTTGCCGAACTGCTTGCCGATATGAAGGAGACCTTGCGCGACGCGCAAGGCGCGGGGCTTGCCGCGCCGCAAATCGGCGTGCCCGTCCGTGTTGTCGTGGTAGACGTAGACGAGGGATATTTCGAATTTGTCAACCCCGTGTTCATTTGGCAGAAAGGGGAACAGGTAGGACCGGAGGGCTGTCTTTCCGTGCGCGGGAAGTCGGGTATCGTGCGCCGCCCCGATAAAGTGAAAATTATCTACAACGACAAGAAGGGCGACCGCTATACGTTGGTTGCGCGCGGGTTCTTCGCCCGTGCCATTTGTCACGAGCTGGACCACCTCGACGGCATAATTTATACCGACAAAGCGACGGATATCAGAAATGAAGATTAAAGCCGTGTTTGCGGGCACGCCCGCATTTGCGTTGCCTTCGCTGTGTGCGCTCCACGAGTTGGGGATTGTCGCCGCCGTTCTAACGCAGCCCGATAAGCCGCAGGGCAGAAAGGGTATTTTAACGCCCTCGCCCGTAAAGGCGGAAGCGGAAAAGCTGGGCATTCCCGTCTTGCAGCCCGCAAAGCTGAAAGAGGATTTTAGCGCGCTCAAAGAGGTCGGCGCGGATATTATGGTTACCTGCGCATACGGGCAGCTTTTAACGCAGGACGTGTTGGATTTGTTCCCCAAAGGGGTTTGGAACGTACACGCAAGCTTGCTTCCCGCCTACCGCGGCGCCGCGCCCATTGCGCGCGCTCTTATGGACGGGCAAACGCAAACGGGCGTTACCATTATGAAAACGGAGTTGGGGCTCGACACGGGCGATATGTTGCTCAGCGACCCGCTCCCCATTTTAAAAGAGGACACGGCGGGCACGCTTACGGACAAGCTTTCCGTGCTTGGCGCCGAGCTTATTGTAAAAGCGGTAGGGCTTTTGGAGAGCGGAAACTTTCGCCTCACGAAACAGGGCGAGGGGTTCGTTTGTAAAAAGGTAACGCGTACGCAGGTAGACTTTTCGCGTTCGGCGGCGGAGGTGAGCGCACTCATTCGCGGACTTTCTCCCGCTCCGCTCAGCTTTGGTATCGCGGGCGATACGCTGTTGAATTTCTACTTCGCGGAAGAGCTTCCCCATACGGGCAACGAGCCTTGCGGAACCGTATTAAACGTTTCTCCCAAGGAAGGGCTTATCATAAAATGCGGCGAGGGCGCGGTGCGAATTACGCGCTTGCAACACGCGGGCGGCAAGGTGATGAGCGCGCGGGACTTTTTAAACGGA
Organism: uncultured Clostridia bacterium; assembly: GCA_947177495.1. Taxonomy (GTDB): domain Bacteria; phylum Bacillota; class Clostridia; order Christensenellales; family Borkfalkiaceae; genus Gallimonas. The sequence continues at coordinate 10 of CAMWUS010000198.1, read as the reverse complement.
AGAAAACTTG
>CAMWUS010000197.1 GCA_947177495.1 uncultured Clostridia bacterium | reverse complement strand
TTTTGCACTGCTTTTTGTATCCGAGCAAATTGTTTTCCGCAGGAATGCTCGGTTAATAGAGTTTTCCGTAAATGGTGGCCGGAGGCTGGTTCCCTTCGGCGCCCGTGGAGATTACCACGTATTGCGTTTTTAACACGTTACCTGCAAGAACGTAATCAACGCTCGTATATTCGCCTTCAAGGTAATTGACGGTAGCCCAATCCACGGTTTCCAACTTGTAGCTCATGCCGTACCAAAGGACACCCTCTACGTCCGTCGTTACGTCTTGTTCTACATCGCTATCCATAATACCGCAAGGATTTTTGAACCGCAAATCCGCAGAAATTTTAATGGTGATAATAGAAGCGGTAAGCCCTGCCTTTATGGAAAGATCACGAAGCGCGCCCTCTTTATCCGTTCCGAGCTTCACGACGATATCGTCCAGATCTTTGATCAAGCCCTTACCGTTAATCGTGAGCGTCCAGTTATCCGTCTCGCCCGTTACATATTCCAAAGATTTGATATAACTCTGGAACGTGGTACCGAGATCTTGCGCACCCGTCGTTTCGCCCGAGGAGCCGCTCGTATCGATAGATGCAAGCGCGTTTGTAATGGTATCCCCGAGGTTGAACAGGAAGCCCATTTGATTGATAATGTCGGTTACGAAATTGCTCAAAGGCATAGCGCGGTAAACGGTAATCGGCTGCGCAAGCGGCTTCTGGGAAGCGTCCGTCGTCTGTACGCGCTTAATATATACCATACCGTTTTTACCCGTTAAATCAACGATGGAGTTTCCGTTGATAGCAGTAACGCCGACAGCTTTCACGCCCGAATACTCGAAGCGAACGTTTACGCCAACGTCGCCGTTTTCATCAATCGTAATCGAGAACGCCACGGGATTGATATTAAGGTCGATATTCACAAGGCTTACGTTCAGCAAGATACCGCCCGTAATATAGAAGTTTTTGTTGAGCACGTACTCGTGCTTCACGCTCTCGCCCGAAATAACTTCTTCTTCGTGCGTCGTGCTCTTCGCAACCGTCTTTAACAATGCGGCAATGCCCTCTAAGCGGAAGACATTGTCGAAGGCAGGTTGAGGTTTGTCTACTTCCTTCGCCTCGATTCCAACGGTAAGCGAAGTATTTTCCGTACCGTTTTTACCGTAAATATTCGTTACGGAAATAAGGCTCAAACGCGCGCCATCTTCCCCGTTCGTCTTACCAATCGTTACCGTAAGATCGTCGCCCTGCACGCCGAACAACACTTCGGAAGGAAGGCTGACGGTAAAGAACTCTTCCCCGACTTTGATTGCCGAAACAAAACTTCGGAAGTCCTCTTCCTCTGCTTGCGCGCTCGCCGTTTCCCCACCGAGCAAGCCTAAAATCATGGGTTTCAATGCGTTGCCCAAACCTCTAAGCTGCGCAGTCGTTGTAGCGTTCAACCACGGAGCAAGAACATAATCAGTTACAATTTCATGATCCACACCCAAAAGAGCAAGCGCAGAAGCAAGTACGGGCATAAGCTCGTCGGCACGGGCGTAGAGATTGAGAGGCGCATACGCTTCGGAATTTCTGCCGAAAAGCGATACGGATGCGTAAATATCCAACACGCCGTCCCCGTCGCTGTCGAGGATAAAGAGCTGTAAATCAAGCCCTTGATCGCCTTCGGCATAAGCAATCAACTCAAAGCTTACGGACAAATAAACGTCGCTGTTTACCCAAAGCTTTTTGCCGTCCAAATCCAAGCAGATTGCCGTAGCGCTGCCCGCGTAATAATTGATTTCACCCTTGATATCGTGCTTCTTGCCGTTCGGATATTTTTCGGTATCCGTGGAAAGCACTTCGCCCGCAATCGATACTTGCAAATTGGTTTCCGCAAGCGTAGCAACTGCCGCACCGACATAGTCGATAAGGTTTTCAAAAGCCGCCTTATCCAAATAATCGAGCTCAGGCATAGCGGGAAGCTCATCCGCGTAGCAATTCGCACTCAGCGCTGCACCGATCGAGAAATCATTTCCTTCAAACGCAACCTTAATACCCGCAAGCTGTGTATCGGTCGTATTCAGCAATTCAAGCGAAATACCGTTCCATGTTAACGAGCAAATGCCGTCCTTTGATTTCGGCGCACCGATAACAAGTTCTTTTAACAAAGTTCCAATATTGAAATTCTTGAAATCAGGGAAGCTACCAAGCGAGTCGGAATTAGGAATTGCTTGAAGCAAATCCATAAGCTCGTCTACCTGTTCGGGCAAAGGATTTCCGGACACCAAAATCTTATCCACTGTTTCACGAACTTGGTGGTAAAGCTTCACAAGCGCCGCTTGAAGATCGCTAAGTTCCGAGAACGCAAGCACTACGCCGACTTTCCCGTAAGCAAGTTGCAACGTCGTTTTGTCGATTGCAACTTCGATGCGTTGTAAAGTTCCGTTGATATTCAAACGAAGGTCGAGATATACGTTTATCCCGTTCTTCCAAGAAATAATGCCCTGCTCGATTTCTACGGCAATGTTGGTATCACCCACGCCGAGCTCGATTGTTCCACCCAAGGCAATCGCCTTATCATTGAGGATTTGGGGAATGCTCGTTACAAGCCCACCGATATCTGCGAAATCAGCCTTGTTGCCGAGTACACTCCAAACCTCGTCGGAAGTGAAAGCAACGCCCTTTTCCGCATCAAGCGAAATGCCAAGCACACCCAAATGTAATTTGCCGTTTTCTACCGTTAAGTTAACGTCCCCGAGCTTGAACTCAACGCCGAGCTCTTGCAAAAGCTCGCTGCCGTGAATGAGAATCTCTAATTTGTTTTGCGTATTGCCGAGCGTTACCAATTTGGAAATATCCGCATTTAACAATTTCTCTGCAACCGTGCCCAAATCTATATT
>CAMWUS010000196.1 GCA_947177495.1 uncultured Clostridia bacterium | reverse complement strand
CCCTATGGCAGTAAAAGCGCGGAGGAAATCATGGAGTTTACGGAAGGCGCGGTACGCAGTTTTGCGATGCTTGGAGTAGACGTCGTTCTGCTTGCCTGCAATACGGCGACCGCGATCTGCGCGGATAGTTTGCGGCAGCAGTTTCCGTTTCCGATTGTCGGCATAGAGCCTGCGGTAAAGCCTGCGGCGGAACGGTGCAAAGAGGTGTTGCTCCTTGCCACGCAGCGAACTGCGGAAAGCGATCGCCTTCATTCGCTCTGTTCCGCATATCCGCAATGCCGATTCACCGTATGCGGGTTGCCTTATGCGGCGGGGGAAATCGAGCGATATTTTACCGCAAGATTTCAAAACCGACGGGGCGACCGCCGTGATGGGGAGCCGCCTGATATTCCTACGCTTTTGCGGGGGAGCGAGCTGCCAAAGCGAATGTATGACGGAGTTGTACTTGGTTGTACACATTATTTGTATTTTCGGCAGAAATTCTCCGAATATTTCGGGGTACAGGTTTTCGACGGTAGCGAAGGGGCGGCAAAACAGCTTGATAGAGTGCTAAAAACACGCTTGACCACAAATGAACATTTTGTGCCCCAAAACAGTAATTCGGATACACATTTGACCCAAACAACAATATTCGACCCGTTTTTGGGAGAAAAAACCGCTGTTTTTTTCTCCTGTAATCGTATCTTAGCGCATGAAAATCAAGTTAATGACCACTTGCGACCCAGCATAACCCGAACAAATCCGAACATTCGTTTCTTAAAAAAACGAAATAATCGGGTTTTTTTCTTGGGGAAATGGGCTGAATTTAACAGTTTTATCTATAATTCGAACGTTTGTTTTAAACAAAAGTAAAAAAAACCGAAAAAAGTTGCAAAAAAGTACTGATATAATCTTGACAAGGTGGTCAATATGGGTTATAATAGGGTCATCGGTGGTCATCTAGGAACAAAGGTGTACCGAAATTTACCTAAAGGAGAGAGTTATGGCATTGATGATCGGTAAAGTCTATCACCAAGTAGACGAAAAAAACCGTATTCGTATCCCTGCAAAATTTAAAGCGCTCTTTCCCAAGGGCGAAACGTTGTACTTCTACCGCCGAAACGAAAATCGTGTAGCCATATTTCCCGAATCGTTGCTCGAGCAAGTTTTGCTGATGATACAAAGCGCTCAACCGCGCGACATGGGGAAGAGTGCGACGCAGCTTCGGTCAGGAGCGGCTACATCGAGGAAGTGACCTTTGACGGTCAAGGGAGAGTTCAGCTTCCGATTTGGGCGCGTACCGAGGCGCATATTACGAAAGACGTCGTAACGCTGGGAGTTGGAAACTTCCTCGAATTGTGGGATCAAGCGACTTACGAGAATAAAGTTGCCGAAATGTCGGTCGGAAAAATCAACAGTCTTATATATAAGAAAAAGAATAACGATGCGGATACCCGCAACGATAAGTGATTATGAGCAGTACGTATCATCTTCCCATTATGAAGGAAGAGGTGATAAAGGGCTTACGGCTTCGTGACGGCGGGATTTACTTCGACGGCACGGTGGGTGGTGCGGGACATTCTTACGAAATTCTCTCCCGTAACCCAAGCGTAAGACTGATTGCAACCGATAAGGACGGCGACGCAATAAAGGCGGCCGAAGAACGGTTAAAAGCATTTCAAGGCAGATACGCACTTTACCGCACGGATTTCAAGCATTATGCGGAGGTCTTCGAGGAAGCGGAAATCGGCGAGATAGACGGTTATTTACTCGACCTTGGAATTTCCTCTCACCAAATAGACGACGAAGAGCGCGGGTTTTCCTACAAAAACGGAAACGCACCGCTCGACATGAGAATGGACAGGCGGTCGGAATTCACGGCGCGGGAAGTTGTAAACGGTTATTCGGAGGAAGCGCTGAGAAAGCTCCTCAGAGAATACGGCGAAGAGACGTTTGCGGCGTCCATTGCGCGGAACATCGTAAGAAAGCGTTCCGTACGGGCAATCGAGACTTGTAAAGAGCTCGAAGAACTTGTAGAGGAGAGCGTTCCCGCAAAATACCGCTTTAACGCCTGCGCGAGAAAAACCTTTCAAGCGATCCGTATTGAAGTAAATGGCGAGCTCGACGGATTACGTGAATGCGTAGAGGGACTTACGCGGCGCTTGAAAAAGGGCGGGCGCGGTTGCATTCTTACGTTCCATTCGCTTGAAGACAGGATTGTAAAACAAGTATTCCGCGATATGAGCACGGCATGCACTTGTCCCAAGGAGTTCCCCGTGTGCGTATGCGGCAAAGTACAGGAAATTATATTGCCGGAACGCAAGCCGATTACGGCAAGCCAAGAAGAAATCGATTATAATTCGCGCAGTAAAAGCGCAAAGCTGAGGATTGCAGAAAAAATTTAGCATGATTGGTCAAGCCTCGGAATAAGATAGGAAGGAGAAAAGAACATGGCTGTGCTTTCTTTACAAGAGCAAACGACGCAAGAAGAGCGGAAAGATCTTTTGCAGCGCGAACTTGCGGAATTGAAACACGTTCAAGAGTTGGATGCATATAAGCGTATTTTGTATGCGGATTCCACGGCGGAAGCAGTAGAAGCGGAGAGCGTACTTGCGCAGGAAACGGCGACGGCAGAGCCCGAGACGGATTTTACGCATACCGCAAAACAGCGTTTTGCTGACTACCGCGCTTACAGTGCGCCCGCGCAGAGCCGTAAACTTTTCGAAAACGTTGTATACAAAGACGGCAGATTGCAAGTAGAAGAGGGCGACGTGCTTACGGCTCCCGCACCCGTGGTTTCTCCCCGTGCGGAAACGTTAGAGATGCCCGCGCCCGTGCTTGCTCCTAGTAGCGAGGAGGACGCAAAGCCCACCCGCCGTAC
>CAMWUS010000195.1 GCA_947177495.1 uncultured Clostridia bacterium | reverse complement strand
TTATTAGAGAGTGCAACCCCGAAGCGAGAAAAGCCGCTTGGGAAAGATTGGAAAAAGCGTTAGAAGAATTAGAAAAAAACAAGCAGTAAAAATATCTCATTTACTTGCAATAAAATAGGTTGTTGTGTTATAATTTTAAAATAATTTCGGGTGGTTTTCAGGCATTCGAGAAGCGTGTAGCAAAGTACACGTTCACGGTATACGGGAAACACCGAAAAAGGAGACATCTATGAAGAAAAAACTTTTGCTCGCAATTTTTGCGCTCGTATGTGCATTATGTTGCGCATTCGGTCTTGCCGCTTGCGGAGAAGAAAACAAGCCCGATAACAAGCCTGATAAAGTTACTCCGTCCGATACAAATGAGTTGTCGGTTGCGGGGAATACATATATTTTCAGCGAACTTTCTTTCGACGTCGAACCCGAAACCGCTAAGGAATACGAGTTGTATCTCGATGTATTGAAAGCCGATATGCAAAAGAGCATGGACGGTACAATTTTGTGGTTTTATAAGGACGGCAAATTCAGCACGGCTAACGCCGACGGGGAAACCCAAAACGGCGTATATACGCAAGCGGGAAAACAAGTGAGCGTTACGATAGACGGCAAACCCGTTGAAATGACGGCTACGAAAAACAGCGTTACGCGTAGCTATTTATTGCCGTTAGAAAATAGGCTTCCGTCCGACAAAACGCCGAAGAACGATGGTATAACCGTTTTAATTGTTTTTATCAAAACCGAAAACGTTACGCCAAACGTTAAGCCGAAACCGAACGAACCCGTAAAGCCTTCGGAGCCTACCGATACCGCGTGTACGCACAAAAGCTTGTACCGTGTTCAGGACAATAAAGCGGCGTCTTGTTCCCAAGAGGGATATAATTTGGATATCTACGTTTGCATCAACAACGTCGACCACAACGGCAAGCAGGGCATTTGCGGTGCGGTTTTCGCAAACAAAAGCGAAACATCCACCCCGATCGCGCAGTTGGGGTATATGACGGAATACGAATTTAAAACAATAATCGAACTCGGCGACTTGCGAAACAAGTTTGCAAAATTCTATACGGTAGTGTCTACAACACCGCATACACCCGTAATCGATGAAGCGGTTAAGGCAACCTGCTCCCAAAAGGGATTGACGGAAGGCAGCCATTGCGACGTTTGCAAAACCGTTTTAAAAGCGCAGGTGGAAACGAATTTCGCCGATCACGATTATAGCCACGAATTAGTGTACAGCAAGACAATGTACAAGGTTTGTTCGATCTGCGGCAATATACAGGGTACGGACAACGTTTTAAAAATGAGTTTAAATAGCGACGAAAATTCCTATATGATTGAGAAAGGAACCGTGTCGTCCGAAACTGTCGATTTTTCCAACTATCAATCGTATAACGGAAAGCCGATCACCGCAATCGGCAGAGAAGCGTACAGGGACAATACGTTGTTAAAATCCGTGATAATCGGCGGCGCGATATCTCGCGTAGAACAAATGGCGTTTAGGGGTTGCTCGTCCCTTACCGACATTGTGATAGAGGACAGCGTAAAGGAAGTAGGTTACTGCGCTTTCTACGAATGCGATCAAATCGAAAAAATTTCGTTGCCGTGCAAGATAACGTTGCAAAGCAGTCCCGCCTCGTCGAGAATTTGGAATACAATAGATAACTTGTTTAAGGTTGTTTATAGCGGCGGGTACACCGAGGGAAGTATTCCCAAGACGCTCAAAACCGTAGAAGTAACCGGAAGCGGCACAATTACATGGGAGACTTATGATTGCACGAACATTGAAAGCGCTATTCTTCATGAAGGGGTAACCGCTATCGGCGAACGCGCGTTTTATAATTGCAGTTCGCTTACGAGCGTAACGATTCCGAGCAGTGTGGCGAATATCGGCAGCGAAGCGTTTGCTTATTGCAGTTCGCTTAAAAGCATAACGATTCCCGACAACGTAACGAGAGTCAGCAGTAGTGCGTTCGATGAATGCCCTATCGAAAGCGCAACGATACCCGCGATCGCTTGTTCGGCTATTAAAAATTCCGCTTTAAAAAATGTAGTAATAACAAGCGGTAGCGAAATCGGGAGAGAGGCGTTCAATGATTGCGGTTTGCTTACGGACGTAACGATTCCCGGTAGCGTGACGGAAATCGGCGACGATGCGTTCAAGGGTTGCACTTCGCTTGAGAGTATAACGGTATCGGGCGAAAACGGCAAGTATCACAGTGAAGGAAATTGCCTTATCGAAACGGAAACAAAGACTTTGTTGCTCGGCTGTAAAACCAGCATAATCCCCGCCGACGGAAGTGTGGAGATTATCGATTCGTATGCGTTCAACAATTGCAATGCGCTTGAAACAATCATAATTCCGGACAGCATATCGAACATCGGCGCTGCCGCTTTCTCCGGTTGCACGTCCCTTGCAAGCATAACGGTACCGTTTGTCGGAGCAAACAAGGACGGAACGGGCAGTACGTATTTCGGGCATATTTTCAGTACAAGTCCTTATAATTCTTCCGCTTACGTCCCGGCGTCATTAAAGACGGTTGTTATTACGGGTGGGGAAGCCATCGGCTCTTCTGCGTTCAGCGGTTGTGCTTCGCTTGCGAATGTAAGCATGGGCGACAGCGTAACGAGTATCGGCGATTCTGCATTTTATAATTGCACCGCGCTTGCGAGCATAACCATAGGCAACGGCGTAACCGATATCGGAGATTATGCGTTCGAAAATTGTAACGCGCTTGCCGACATAATTTATACGGGAGATATAAGCGGCTGGTGCGGCATAAGCAACTTGGGTGAGCTTATGTCTTACGGTGCGGAAAATAAAACGCTTACCATAGACGGAGAAGAAATTACCGACTCGCTTACGATTACCGACGGTGTAACGGATATCACGTCTTATGCGTTCTATCATTGTACTGCGCTTACGAGCGTAACCGTTGGCGACGACATAGCAAGTATCGGCAATTATGCGTTCGAGGGTTG
>CAMWUS010000194.1 GCA_947177495.1 uncultured Clostridia bacterium | reverse complement strand
TTGCCCTATATGAAAATCCTGTCACATTCGGGGAAATTTTGACTTTTTGCGAAAAATTTCTTTACATTTTTCAGTCTTTCTTGTTATAATATCAGTATATAGAGTAAGCTAATTCGGAGGAATATCTATATGAAACGTATCGGGCTTTTAACGAGCGGCGGCGACGCACCCGGAATGAATGCGGCAATCCGCGCGGTCGTGCGCACTGCACTTTACTACGGCATGGATGTCTTCGGTATCGAGCGCGGCTATGCGGGGCTCATCGAGGATACGATGTACAAAATGGAAATGCGTAGCGTTTCCAATATCGTACAGCTTGGCGGCACGCGGCTCAGAACGGCAAGATGCTTGGAAATGCTCAATCCGGAAGGGCAGAAAAAAGCGGTGAAAACTCTTGAAAAGCACGGGATCGAAGGGCTCGTCGTCATCGGCGGCGACGGTTCGTTCCGTGGTGCAAAGTGCCTTACGGAAGACTACGGCATTCCCACGATCGGTATCCCCGGAACAATCGATAACGATCTTGAATATACCGACTATACGCTTGGTTTCGATACGGCGGTAAATACCTGCCTCGAAGTGATCAACAAGCTGCGCGATACGATGACTTCTCACGAGCGCATTTCCGTCGTAGAGGTTATGGGGCGGCATTGCGGCGACATCGCTTTGTATGCAGGCATTACCTCGGGTGCGGAAATTATCGTTGTTCCCGAAATTTCCTACGATATGAACGACATTGTAACCCGCATCAATCGTTCGCGCGAAAACGGAAAGCATTCCAATATCGTCGTTGTAGCAGAAGGTGCGGCAAGTGCGGATGAATTTGCAAAGGAATTGCAAGAGCTTACTCCTTATTCCGTCCGTGCAACGAATATCGGACATATTCAACGCGGCGGCTCGCCTTCCATGGCGGACAGAATGCTTGCGGCGCAATTCGGCAACAAGGCGGTTCGCCTCTTAAAAGACGGTATCGGCAACCGCGTCGTCGGAATTCATAATAACTCGATCATCGATATGGACATCATCGAAGCGGTTTCCATGAAGAAGCGTTTCAATTACGAGCTCTACGAAACCCTCCAAATGATCTCCATGTAAAAGTGTTTTTGTCTTTAAACCCGCTCTTTTGCGAGCGGGTTTTTTCTTCGAAACGAATATATTCAAAGCGCTATTCATTCGAGCGTGCAATTCCCGTGAAAAGCCTGATTAAAAATAAAAAATCGGCAAAAAAATGCAAAATGGGTATTGAAATTTTTTGGGAAATGTAATATAATAAACTCACGGGGCGTACCCGTGTGGTACGTTAGGGGGAGGTTATACCGAAATGATATTAACGGTCTGCATGAGTCCGAGCGTCGACGTTACAATCGAGCTCGATTCGCTGAACGTCGGCAAGGTGAACGTCGTAAAAAACAAAACGCTGTCCTTCACGGGAAAGGCGTTGAACGTGGCTATCGGCGTAGCGCGCTTGGGGGCGGAAGCGTATGCAACGGGCTTTATGTATAACGAGAACGGCAGTATGTTCGAACGCGCGCTCGATAAAGAGGGAGTTCCTTTCTCTTTCGTGTGGAACAACGGACGGGTACGCGAAAACTATAAATGCATCGACAAGCGTTCCATGCTCACCGAAATCAATGACGTAGGCGGACAGGTAAGCGGCGACAAGCTTTTAGAGCTGTTGCACATGGTGCGCAATATGAGCCAGCGTGCGGACGTAACCGTTATTTCGGGAGGACTTCCGAGAGGGGTGGAGGCGGAGTATTATCGCGAGCTGTTCCGCGCCGTAGACGCGCATTCTCTTCGCATTGCGGATGCCGAGGGGGCAAAGCTCTTTTCGGCGCTCGAAGCGGAAGTCGATCTTGTAAAGCCCAATTTGGAAGAGCTTGAGGAAACGCTCGGCAGAGAGTTTAAAGACAAAGCGGATATGTTGTCGGGTTGCCGCGAATTGCTTTCCCGCGGTGCGAAAACGGTATTGCTTTCCTTAGGGAAAGACGGCGCGGTAATCACCAACGGCACGAAAAATTATTATTGCAAGAGCATTAACGTTGCGGTAAATTCCACGGTAGGCGCGGGAGACGGCATGGTCGCTGCTGCGGCTACAATGATGCAGAGAGGAGCGGACTTGCCCGATATCTTGCGCGCAGGGGTTGCCGCAGGTACGGCGACGGTTACGACCTTTGGAACGATTTCCTTTACGAAAAATAAATACGAAGAAATATTCGATAGCTTAAGCGTTACGGAATTTGATGCATAATTGCGTGTAACTTTTTGCGCTTATGTTTCACGTCCTTATTTTATGACAAAATTCGCGTGAAACACAATATATAGTGTTTCACTGAAAATTTTTTACAAAATGTAGTGGAAAAGTCTTGACAAACAAAAGCATATCGTGTATGATAGTGGCGTTCCTCTTTTTTGGGAGGAACGCTGTTTTTACGGTCGGTAGAAGTTATCGGCGGGGAGAGAATAGGATATGAAAATTATCAAGAGAAACGGTACCGAAGTCGCTTTCGACGTAAGCAAAATCGTAAACGCGATTCGCAAGGCAAACCGCGAGGTAAGCGAAGAAAACCGCCTTACGGAAGAGCAAATCGCTACGATTTCCGAAAAGGTGACTGCGCTTTCGGGTGACTTGAACCGCGCCGTCAACGTGGAGGAAGTTCAGGACTTCGTCGAGAACCAAATTATGGCGCAAAAAGCGTTTGCCGTGGCGCGGAAGTATATTACTTACCGTTATTCTCGCGCGCTTGTTAGAAAGGCGAATACGACCGACGCACAAATTCTCACCCTCATCGAATGCAATAACGAAGAAGTCAAGCAGGAGAATTCCAACAAGAATCCTACCGTAAACTCCGTGCAAAGAGATTATATGGCAGGGGAAGTCTCCAAAGATTTAACCCGCCGTATTTTGCTTCCCCGTGAAATTATCGAAGCGCATGACGCGGGGGTCATTCATTTCCACGACGCCGACTATTTCGCGCAGCAC
>CAMWUS010000193.1 GCA_947177495.1 uncultured Clostridia bacterium | reverse complement strand
GTCACGTTTAACGTGAGCGACGAGTTCGAGGCGGCGGAAACCATGCGCATGGCGTGGGTCATTTGCCTTACCGTTGCGGCGGGGCTGTATTTTGTCGGGCTGATGTTCGGCGGGTTCGGACTTATGTCTATGGCAAAGCGCAGCGGAATTAAAAATTGGGGCATCGGATTTTTGCCCTTCGGCAACACATACTTGTTGGGCAAGCTCGCGGGTGAGACGCAGGTATTCGGCAAACGCTTTCAGAAATGGGGGCTATTCACGATGATTGCGGAAATCGTGTTCGCAATCGTGCAAACGCTGAGCATTACATTGGAGTTCAACTTTGCGAACGGCGCGTTCTACGGCGTGATAGACGGCGCTTACCAGTTCTCTGCGGATAAGTTTTTGGGCGTGCGCCCCGACCTCGCTTGGGTGCTTCAATTAAACACGGCAATGTCGATTTGTTCTTACCTTATGGAGCTTTTCGTTATCTTCATGTTCTGCTTTTTATATAGCTCGTTTTTCCGCAAATACTATGCGCGCAGCCCCATGCTCATGTCTGCGTTCTGCGTCATTCTTCCCGTGCGCGGGTTTGTAACGTTTGCCGTGCGCAAGAATAACCCCGTTGATTATAACGCGTATATGCGCCGCCGTATGGAAGAGGCAATGCGCAGAAGCGGGTATAATCAAGGCGGCTATGGACAAGGCGGTTACGGACAGGGCGGCTACAACGGCGGCGGTTATAACCAAGGCGGTAGTCCGTTCTCCGATTTCGGCGGCAACGATATGGGCGGTACCATTTCCCCCGGCGGAAGATCGTGCTCGGACGACAGCCCGTTTTCCGACTTTTAACAAAGGAGTTAGTCTATGCGCGATCACGAATCGGAAGAAATGTATCTCGAAACAATTTTACGGCTGGGCGAACGGCTTGACACCGTGCGCTCGGTAGACGTGGTGGAAGAGCTCGGCTATGCGAAGTCGAGCGTTTCCCGCGCCGTAAATTTGTTAAAGGCGCAGGGGTATATCGAGCTTGACGCAAGCGGCGGCTTGCTTCTCACCGCGCGCGGACGGGAAAAGGCGAACGCCATTTACGAACGTCATCGCGTAATTACCGAAGCGCTCGTCAAAATGGGTGCGGGCAAAGAGACGGCGGAACAAAACGCCTGCCGTATCGAGCACGTCATTACCGACGAACTTTTCTCGGTCATTAAAAACTACGTAAAGGAATAAAAACAAGCGCCGCAGAAAAGCGGCGCTGCATTGTATTTATGAACAACGAATATTTTTCTTTCGAGCTAATTAAAACCGATCCCGAAACGGGCGCGCGGGCGGGTGTGTTACATACCCCGCACGGGGACATTCAAACCCCCGTGTATATGCCCGTGGGCACGCAGGCGACGGTAAAGGGATTGCTTCCCAAGGATTTAAAAGAGCTCGGCTCGCAAATTATTTTATCGAATACCTATCACTTGCATATGCGCCCCGGCGACGAGCTCATCGCGCGGGCGGGCGGCTTGCACAAGTTCATGAATTGGGATAAGCCCATTTTAACGGACAGCGGCGGGTTTCAGGTGTTTTCGCTCGCGTCGCTCAACAACATTACCGACGAGGGGGTAAAGTTCTCTTCGCACATCGACGGGAGCAAACACCTCTTTACGCCCGAAAAGGCAATGGAAATTCAACACAATCTCGGCTCGGATATCATCATGGCGTTTGACCAGTGCTCGGAATACGGCTATACGCACGAGCAGTCGCGCGTTGCCATGGAGCGCACGTCCGCATGGTTGGAGCGGTGCTACACCGCCCACAACAATCCCAAACAGGCGCTGTTTCCCATTATACAGGGAAATATGTACGAGGACTTGCGCGCGGAGAGTTTAAACCGCTGTCTGCCCTTCGTCAAGCACGGCATCGCCATCGGCGGGCTGTCGGTGGGGGAGCCCAAGCCCCGCATGTACGAATTGCTCGACTTTTTACAGCCCCGTCTGCCTACCGACGTGCCCCGCTATCTCATGGGAGTGGGTTCGCCCGACTGCCTTGTGGAAGGGGTACTGCGCGGCGTAGATATGTTCGACTGCGTGCTTGCCACCCGCGTGGCGCGCAACGGTACGGCGCTCACCTCGCGCGGGAAAGTGGTGGTACGCAACGGCGCGTATAAGGAAGATTTCTCGCCGCTCGACCCCGATTGCGATTGCTATTGCTGTAAAAATTATACCAAGGCATACCTGCGCCACATGGTCAACGCGGGGGAAATGACGGGCGCGGTGCTCCTGTCCATGCACAATATCGCCTACCTGCACAAGCTCATGCGCGGACTTCGCGAGAGCATTTTGGGCGGCTACGTAAAGGATTTCGCCGCGGAGTTCTACCGCAAACAGGGCGGAAATTGAGTGAAAATTCGTTGTTTTGTGAATGAAAAAACGGTGAATGGGAAAAATTACCGTAAAAATGCTTGCAAAAATGTTTTAAAAAGGGTATTATGTTACTTGTTCAAAGGAGTATATTATGATTTTCAATTTGTTGGCGGATGCAGAAGCGCCTAATACCAGTTGGGTATTGTACGTCGTATTGGCGGCGGTAATCGTTTTGTTTGTCGTTTGGATGTTCTTTTCCAACAAGAAGGGCAAGAGACGTCAGCAGGAATATATCGAACAGCTCGAAGCCATTCAGCCCGGACATAAGGTAAAAACCGTGGGCGGCATTTGCGGTATCGTCGTAGAGGTCTGCGACGACAACACGGTCATCATCGAAACGGGCACCGAGCTCAGCGGCAAGTCCTACGTGAAGATGGACAAAGAAGCCATTGCGCAGACGGACGCAAAGGGACCTACGCAAATCGCGCGCGAGGCGGAAGAAGAACGCCGCAGACAGGAAAAAGAGGCGAAGAAGAACGGCACTCCGCTCCCCGTAGAGGAAGCAAAAGAGGAGCCCGCGGAAGAGCCCGCTGCCGAGGAAGCAACGGAAGAGCCTGCCGAAGCGCCCGAAGAAAAAGAATAATTACGGGA
>CAMWUS010000192.1 GCA_947177495.1 uncultured Clostridia bacterium | reverse complement strand
CGGAACGGGTTGGATATCCTCGATCCCCTCTGCAATTTCTTCCGCCGTCATGCCGAGTTCCAAACAGAGCGCCGCCGCAAGCGCAACGTTCTCGGCGACCTGCCGCCCGTAAAGGGAAAGCGCAACGGGAATTTTTTTCTCCCCCAAACGCAGGACGAATTCCACGCCACCTTCCGAAAGGCGAATATCCTCCGCGGCGAAATCCTCGCCCTCTTTGCTCGCAGTTTCGCAAAAGTTGCTTGCAGTTTCGCCCAACACGCAACACTCTGCGCACAAGGCAAGCTCGCGCTTTTCCGCGCGGATCGCTTCCAAGGTACGGAAGGTTTCCAAATGCTGACAAGTTACGCCCGTAACCACGCCGTATGTAGGACGGACGAGCTTGCAAAGCTCTTTAATATCTCCCGTTCTGCGCGCGCCCATTTCCGCTAAGAAAATGTCGCAATCTACGCCGAGCTCGTTTACCGTGCGGGCAATGCCGAGCGGCGTGTTGTAAGAAGCGGGCGTCGCGATCACGCGGTACTTGTGCGAAAGAATGGTTGCGGCAAAATTCTTCACGCTCGTCTTGCCGAAGCTCCCCGTGATGCCCACCTTTTTGCAAGGACTGTCCGCAAGCTTTTTCGCCGCCTTTTTTACGATTGCGCGGCTGTGCGGAACCTCGTAAGCGCGAGAAAGCACGCCTGCCGCCGCCAACACGAACGGCGCAATGAGCGGCAAAAGCGCAAACCAAACGAAGCGGAAGAGCGAATACCACTCGCTGTCGATCGCCAAATCAATCGCTTCGCACGCAAAGCAAAGCCCGCAGGAAACCGCCATGAACAACACGGCAAACACAACGCAAAGACGAATCATGCGCGGGGTGGTCTTCATGGGCACTTTAAGCGCGCGTTTTTGTTCCGCAAAATAATAGAGTGCGCACAGCCCTGCGAAGGGAACGAGCGAAATGAGGTTGGCAATCTCGTGCCCCCAAAAACAAAAGCAGAGGTTAAAGAGCGCGGTTAAAAGCGCTAACGAGAGCGCCAAAAGGGAAAGGCGCCGCCCCTCCAAATTTTCCTTGCGGAAACACCACTTTATGAGCCCGCGTTCGGAATACCCCTCTTGCTGTAAAATAGCAAGCAGGCGCCGCGCGCAAAACTGCACGCAGCACGCCGCGAAAATTCCGCCCCAAACGAGCGCCCAAATAAGCGAAGTAGGTATATTCATTGTAAAAACTCCTCCGCCGCCAGCTCGAAAGCGAGCGGGTTCTCCAAATGCGCAAAGTGTCCGCAACCGTTCATGACGAATAAACGGCTGTCTCTCACACAGGAGAGATAGACTTCGATGGAAGAAAGCGGCGTTTCGCCGTCCTTGTCGCCGTTGATAAACAGCACGGGACGGGCGATTTTCTTCGCGTCCTCCCGAAGGTCTTCGTTTACGATTTTTTTATAGCTCTCCCGCATAACGGGGGAAAGACTCCTGTATTCCGCACTGCCGAAATGCTTTTCCGCATAGCGCGGCGCGACTTTTTTGATAACGCGGTACGTTTTCACACGCAGCTTGTACTTGAAGGTGCGCTTGGGCACGATGCCCGCGCAGCCGCACAATACGGCTTTGTCGAAGTCGCTCCCGCGGGAAAGACACTTTACCGCCACACGCCCGCCAAAGGAATGGGCGATAATATGCGGGTTTTTGATATTGAGCGCCGCAAGCGCTTCCGTAAGCCAATCGGCATAGTCGGAAACGGAATAGGCGACTTCAAGCGGATCAGCTCCCCCGAAACCGGGGAAATCGAGCGCAGTCACACGGAATTTCTTAGAAAAATATTCCGTCTGCGGATAAAAACTTTCCTTGGAAGCGAGGTAACCGTGCAAAAACACGATGTCCTTCCCCTCGCCCTTCTGCAAATAAGAAAGTTTCAAACAAGCTCCTTTTTCATAACGACGGCGTCTTCACCGTCGGGATAATAGCGGCTACGGCAGTACAGCCCGCGGAAACCGTTTTTGAGATATAAAAGCTGTGCGGGTGCGTTGGAAACACGCACTTCGAGCAATACCCGCTTCACTCCCCGCCGTTTGGCTTCGTTTAGCAAATTGTTTAATATCTTGTTTCCGCGCCCGCAACGGCGGTACATTTCGGGTGTGGCAATCAGCTGAATTTCCGCTTCGTCGAGCACGACGCCCATGCCGCCGTAAGCGGTGATCACGCCGTCCTCTTCCAAGAGCGCGCCGTAAAAATGCTCGGAAAGAAAGGATTCCGCGAGCATTCGCCTGTTCCAAGGCGCAACGGGGAAACACTCCTGTTCGATTGCCGCGATCGCGTCGAGGTCTTTCATTTCCCAAGCTCTTTCCGTCACCGTTTTTCCTCCGCCGAGCTCTTTCTCAAATACAGCGCTTCGAGCGCACCCGAAAAGCCCGTTTTACTTTTTGCTGTTGCCGCGCGAAGCAAGCCTTCCGCTACGTCCGCGGTATGCGCAGTCGGATAGGTTCCGTCGGCGCATAAGGGCGTATAACCCTCATTTACAAGCACTTGCGTTTGTTCCCCGCTCAAAAAGGCGGGCGCGATCTCTTCGCCGTGTTCGCCGTAGGCGCACGCGTAATAGTTGCCGTGCCCCGCGCCGACGAGTGCCAAACGCTTTCCCGTTTCAGCGTATGCAAGCGTTTCGAAAGAGGTGATTGCAAGCGCGGGTTTGCCGAGCGCCAAGCACAAGCCTTTTACGGTAGCAATGCCGATGCGGATGCCCGTAAACGAACCGGGACCCACCACGCAGGCGAAAAAGTCACATTCGTCCGCACGCATATGTGCGCGTTCTAACGCGTTTTCGATTTGCGGCATAAGCTCCACCGAATGCCTTTGCGCGCATTCGTCGCCCGTGTATTTTACCGCCGTTTCGCCGTTTACGGCAACCACCGTCAACCGCGACGCGCTTGTATCGATTGCAAGAAATTTCAAAAATGTATCTCCCGCGCGTGCTCTCCGCGCTTTACGATTTCAAGCTTCTTCACGTTATCGGGAAG
>CAMWUS010000191.1 GCA_947177495.1 uncultured Clostridia bacterium | reverse complement strand
TGATGAGGCACATAAAAAACAACCCCGTTGGTTGGTATGCGAAAAACACGCGACGAAGGTACACGCCCAAACTTTTTTTATAATGGCGGCAGTAATCTTCATCGTACCGTCCGTCTTTATTACGCGCTTGCAAAAACAATTCAGCTCTACCCATCGCCCTTCCGTCCGTTTACGATTTTATAAATTATAACACCGCGTTTAAAGTTTGTCAACCAACGTTAAAAAGACGAACCGAACGGTTCGTCTTTTTTTGTTGTTATCCCTGCCGTAGCAGTCGAAGTATTCCCGCGCGAGAAAAGTTAAACTTTTTTAAGCAACGCTGCTGATTGTATTTTAATAGCCCAATTTTGTCAATCGAGCAACCGTGTCCGGATGCGTTTGAAACATCAAACTAAATTTGTTCGTTCTTGGAGCATTTCCATCAAGCGCGTCTAAAAACAGCGGAAGCAAATGCTTCCGCTGTTTTCTATTCTCACCTTGTTATTTGTTTTTTCTCAATCTTTCCTGTCCTTATCCAAAAGCAATTTCAGCCCCATAACGAGGAAGGGAACGAGCACTGCCTGCAACACCAACGCTAAAAGTCCCGTTTGGATTTGCGACCAAATGAGCGCGGGTGTAAACGGCGTTACCGATTGGAAGATAAGCACGAGCATCATAAATGTCGTTCTGCCTGCTACCTGCGCCAAGAGCACCGCGGGGAAGGCAAGCCAACCGTTGCCTGCAATCTTTTTCGCAAACAATCCCGTAACCGCGCCGAATACGGCAAGCTCTGCGACCATAAACGGAAGCCGTGCCAGCGCCGGCATAGCGTTGCCGAACGCAAGCGTTATCAAAAAGCTTACGATAGGCGAAGCGACCCCTACGCCTAAGCCCCAAACGGAGCCCAAAAGGCAACCGCCGAGCAGTACGGGCAGATACATGGGAAGCCACTCTACGCCGCCCGCCTGCCCCGCAACGAGGTGCACGAGCTGAGGCAAAATAACCGCAAGCGCAACGATGCCTACGGAAATCAGGCTCTTGACCGTGATTTTCAGCTTCAAAGAAAATCCCTTTCTTGTTAAAACGTTTTCTATCATTTTATACTCCTTTGCCGAAATACTCGGCAATCGATTTCATTTTACTTTGCTGCTTCACTCTGAACGGGCAACGCTTGTCGCAATGGCCGCACTTGACGCACGCGTCCGCTTTTACCGTAAGTTTGTCGTAATGGTTTGCCGCCATTTTATCACCCGCAAGCGACAAATCGTAATACTTGTTGACAATGCCGATGTCGATTCCCGCGGGGCAAGGCTGACAATGGTTGCAATACACGCAGTTGCCCACCGCCGATTCGGGCGTGAACGCACCGATCAAGGAATAATCGCGCTCCTCGCTGTTCGACGCGGGATATTTTAAAAGCTCGTATAAATCATCGAGATTTCTTACCCCCGGCACGACCGTAAGCACGGCGGGTCTGTCGAGGCAATATTGAATGCACTGATTCTTCGTTAAAGCCTGTTTAAACGGGGAAGTTTTCTCGGAAAGAAGCTGACCGCCGTGGAAAGGCTTCATGACGGAAATCCCCACCCCTTCCGCTTCGCAACGCTTGAATAGCTCGGCGCGCTCGTTCGTGGTGCCGATGCCGTATTCGTCGCCGCATTCCAAATCGTAAGCGGGATTGATGGAAAACATCATCAAATCCATAACGCCCGTATCGAGCAGTTTGTTCGCAACGCTCGGTGTGTGGGAAGAAAACCCGATATGCCGTACAACGCCCTTTTCTTTCAACCCTTTCACGAAGTCGAAAATGCCGTTATCGAAAATATCCTTCAAATCGCTCTCTTCGTCGATACAGTGCAAAAACCCGAAATCCACGTAATCGGTGCCGAGCGCTTGCATTTCCCACTCGAAAGTGTTTTTGATTGTCTCCAAATCGCGCGACCAACCGTATTCGCCGTTCTCTTTATACACCGCGCCGAAATGGAGTTGAAAGTACACCTTTTCGCGCTTGCCGGCGATGGCTTTCCCGAACGGATCGTAGACGTTCTTCCCGCCCGCGCACAAATCGAAAAAGTTGATATCGTTTTCGATAGCCCTTTCGATGACCGCTTGGATTTCGTCGGGAGAACTCTTTTGAATGCCGCCCATTCCCAACCCGAGCGTACCGATTTTTTCGTTGCCCTTGGGTAACTTTCTATACTCCATATCAATCCTCCAAGGCGTTATATTCCGCATCGGAAACAGGCTCGCACCACTCCGTACGCCCATTCTCGGCGGGTACTTCTATGGTAAGATGCTGAAACCAACTGTCCTTTGCCGCGCCGTGCCAATGCTTTACGTTTGCGGGAATATTCACCACGTCGCCTGCCTTTAACGCGCAGGGAGCTTTGCCCCATTCGCAGTACCACCCCTTGCCCGCGGTGACGAGCAAAATTTGTCCGCCGCCCTTTTCCGCATGGTGGATATGCCAATTGTTGCGGCAACGCGGCTCGAACGTTACGTTGCCGATAGAGACTTGTTCCAAGGAGAGCATATTCAAATAACTTTGCCCGATAAAATATTTCGCGTATGCGTCGTTTTTCTCCCCGACGGGGAATGCGCTTAAATTCTCTTTGTTCATTGTATACTCCTTTTTTGTATTATATCACATCACGAAAAGAATTTCAAGTAATAAATCTCAACGACACTATATAAAAGGAACGCGCGCGCAATGACTTGACAGCGATTTGTGATTGTGGTAAAATGTTTAAAATTAAAAAACGGGAAGCAATATGAGTAAAACCGAGAAAATTCGATATATATACGCGATTGCAATAGGAGTTTTCGTCGTGGCGATGGGAATTGCGTTTATTTGCGTTGCAGCGGATATTTACTATTCGGGCGGCGCGCATCAGGGCGCATTTACCCGCGACGTCGTAGCGGGGCGTTTGCAAAATTTGGCGATCCCCTTTATCTTCCTGATCGGCGCGATTGCCGTGGGGGCGATATTCCCGCTATTCGGCGTGCGGATTAAG
>CAMWUS010000190.1 GCA_947177495.1 uncultured Clostridia bacterium | reverse complement strand
TAGGAGAATATAAGTTCGTTTCGCTTACCGAAGAGGGCAAGACCTACTCCGTCGGTGCTGCGTACAGCGGATACAACGGAGCCGTGGCATACGGACTTAAGGACGGCAAGCTGACCGCCAACAGTTCTATTATCAGAATCAACAAAAACGGCAGTTTCTCCGTGTTGCCGTATAACTCCACCGATGAGATTTACGATAGCGCGTACGACTCGGGCACGTGGACGAAGAACGGCAACGTCTATACGTTTGAGTGTGAAAACGGTACCATGACCTATTCCAACGGCACACTCACTTACGACGATGGGCAAGGTAGTGTTATCATTTACAAAGTTTAAAGAAATATAAAAGCGGCGGCAACGTTAAGTTGCCGCCGCTTTTGCTATTCAATTATTCCGCTTCCGTCACCGCCGAGAAGAAAAAATGGCAAGAGAGATAATTGCGCCGATACAACCGATAACGATACCGGCGATTGCTAAATTTTTCCCGTAACCGTCATATTCGTCTGCCTTTTTAACGCCGGTGGCAGAGAGACTGATTCCGACAAGCGGAATGCCGAATATCGGCGTAAGTAAAGAAAGAATGATTAAGGCAACCGATCCCCAGATTGAACAAATAAATCCGGCAATCGCATTCGGATTTTTCACTTCTTTTTGCGGTTTACTCGGCGGTTGGGATTCGCCGCAATAGGGGCAGTTGACGGTTCCTTCGTCAAGCTCCCTTCGGCACCGTATACATTGCATCATATCACCTCTCGTATCTAAGTATATGTGGATCCTGTTCAAAAGTCAAGAGCTTTTTAAATTTCCATAAAGCAATCCCCCGCCATGGCGGGGGATAAATTTTATTCAAAGCTCTCGATCAACTGTTTGAGATCGTCGTAGCTGTGGAAGGATTGCGTGCTGTTGTAGAGCACCACGCCTTCTTCGTCTACGATTACGGTCATCGGCCACGTACTCTTGCCGCCGAGCAGTTCGTAGGTTAAACACGTAGTTCCTTCGATGTTATCCTGCGCAAAGGTGAGCACGTGTCCCGCCCAGTTCGCTTCGATAAACGCGTTTACGTCGCGCGTGGAAGAGCCGTGGATGGCGATGATATTGATGTCGGTTCTGTCTTCCGCCAACTGATTGAAGTAGGGGATTTCGGCTACGCACGGCGTACACCAGGTCGCCCAGAAATTGATGACTGTCAGTTTGCCGCGGTTCTCGTAGAGCGTGAAGCTCTCTTCCGAGCCATACAGTGCAACCGTGAAATCGGGTGCCGTTTCGCCTACCTCGTAGCCCACCGTAGTATCGGGTGGCGTATCGGGTTTTGCATCTACGTCGATGAAGTTGTAGTACACGAGCGCACCGATAAGGACGACGGCTGCCAAGATCCACGCCGCAAGCTGTAACCAAAATTCTCTGCCGCGTCTGGGCTTCGTTACCGCTTGAAGAGGCTCGCTTTCCGCAATCGGTTTCTTTTCGGGCTCAACGCTTACTACGTCGAATGCGGGGCTTTCAAGCGGGGGCGTCTCCAAAGCGACGGGGGTAATTGTGATCGTGCCGCCTTCCGCTTTCAAAGGCTTGGACGGGGCGGTTTCCGCCGCCGACTTATGCAGTAGAATTTTAGAGCCTTTCCAACTGATTGCCTTTGTCGGGCAGACGGAAATACATTCTCCGCAGTTGATACATTCGTGGTCGCCCACGCGTTTTACGTCCATTTTACAGACGGCTACGCACTTACCGCATTGCGTACAGCTGTCTTTGTCTACCTTCACGCCGATAAGCGCAATCTTGTTAAAGAACCCGTACAGCGCACCGAGGGGGCAGAAGAAACGGCAGAAGAAACGGAAGATAAAGATGGAAGCGACGATAAACGCCACGAGCAAGGAGAACTTCCATAAAAACTGTCCGCCGAGCATTCCGAACATGTCGGCGTTGTCGGGGTGAATGAGCAAGCCTATCGCGCCGCCTATCGTTCCTGCGGGGCAAATGTATTTGCAGAATGCGGGCAGGGGCACGTCGCGCAGTGCGTACAGCAGTGGAATGATAACGACGAGCAGCACCAACAGTACGTACTTGAAGTAGGAGAGAACGCGCGTCACGCGGCTCTTTTTCAGCTTGGGGGAGCGTATCTTATACAAAAGCTCCTGCCCAAGCCCTACGGGACAGAGGAATCCGCATATGGTACGAGCGAATATTAAGCCGAAGAGGGCTAAGATACCGATAACGTAGTAGGGGGCGCGCACGCTGCTTTCGGCAAGCGCATTTTGGAACGCGCCGAGCGGACACGCACCGACCGCCGCAGGGCAGGAGTAGCAGTTCAGCCCCGGTACGCATAAGTATTTGGTCGTCGCACTCTTGTAAATACTGCCGTTGATGTAGCCCTTTATGTTGGCGTTATACAGGAGCGCCGCGTAAACTTGAATGAGCCTGCGTTTGCTCGGCTTATGGTCTTTCAGCCATTGTTTGAAGGTGCGCCGCTCGTGCTTGACGCCCGTTTCCGCTTCTATCTTTTTAATTTGTTTATGCTTGCTTACGATGCGCCAAATAAAATATCCTATCACCAAGGCGGCAACGATACAGGCAATTACAATGATCGCAATTCTCATACCGTTCCTCCTAACCCAAACCGATGCACTCAGTGCAGATATTGATTGCTTTTATTAAAACGTCGTTCGCGCCGCCGTTCACAATGCCGAGAATAATGAAAGTTACGGCTACCACAAATACGATGCCGCGAACCACCCAAAGTGTAATATCGTTTGAAAGCGCTTTTTTCGCCGCCGTTACCCATTCGGGAATATTGGGGGCGGCGGGGTCGCCGCTTCCGTATTTAATGAGCGCTTTCAGCTCTGTTACCTGTTTTTTCGCAATCATGCCGTTTGCAATCGCAACTCCAACAAGCGTTGCAAACGCAACCGCAATCCAAGGCAAAACGTTTTGCACCATGCGGAAAATTTCACCCGTGATATTTTCGCTCAAAAAGTGCGAGGTGTTCAGCATATATACGAGTACGGC
>CAMWUS010000189.1 GCA_947177495.1 uncultured Clostridia bacterium | reverse complement strand
TCCACGCCCTTTGCATTCATCACGACGAAACGCGCTGCGTTCCAAATTTTGTTGATGAAATTGCGCGATGCTTCCACCTTGGTATCGGTGAAACGGCTGTCGTTCCCGGGAGCGACGCCCGTGACGAGGGAAAGTCGCAACGAATCGGCGCCGTATTTGTCGATGATCTCCAAGGGGTCGATGCCGTTCCCGAGCGATTTACTCATCTTGCGTCCCTGTTCGTCGCGCACTAAGCCGTGAATAAGTACGTCGCGGAAAGGCACCTTGTCGGTATACTCGATCCCCGAAAACATCATGCGCATAACCCAGAACGGAATAATGTCGTACCCAGTAACGAGCACGTCGGTAGGATAGAAATATTCGAGCTCTGGCGTTTGATTGGGCCAACCCAACGTGGAAAACGGCCAAAGCGCGGAAGAGAACCAAGTATCCAAAACGTCTTCATCTTGCCGAAGATGCTGACTGCCGCATTCGGGACAAATCTTAGGCGTTTCTACCGCGCAGGTCTCTTTTCCGCAATCCTCGCAATACCAAACGGGAATGCGGTGCCCCCACCAAAGCTGACGGGAAATGCACCAATCGCGGATATTTTCCAACCAATTATAGTAAATTTTCGCAAAGCGATCGGGCGTGAACTTAGTTTTGCTCTTCATAACCGCTTCAATTGCGGGTTTTGCAAGAGGCGCCATTTTTACGAACCACTGTTTGGAAACGATAGGCTCCAAGGTGGAATGGCAACGGGAACAATGCCCTACGTTGTGCGTGTGGGGCTCAATTTTTTCGAGAAGCCCTTTCTTTTCCATATCCGCTACGATGCGTTTTCTCGCCTCGTAACGGTCAAGCCCTGCATATTCTCCCGCAAGCTCGTTCATCGTGCCGTCGTCGTTCATGACACGTATCACGGGTAAATCGTGGCGAAGCCCCACTTCGAAGTCGTTGGGGTCGTGCGCGGGCGTAATTTTCACCGCACCCGTACCAAACTCGGGATCGACGTATTCGTCGGCAACGAGCGGAATTTTCCGATCGGTGAGCGGAAGCAACAGCGTTTTGCCCACAAAAGCGGAATAGCGCTTGTCCTTGGGATTTACGGCAACCGCCGTATCGCCGAGCATCGTTTCGGGACGCGTCGTCGCAATCGTAATGTATTCGTCCGTGCCCTCTATGGGATATTTGAAATACCAGAAATGCCCCGCGTCCTCGCTGTACTCCACTTCGATGTCCGAAAGCGCGGTTTTGCACCCCGTACACCAGTTAATAATGCGGCTTCCGCGGTAAACAAGTCCTTTATGATACAGTCTGAAAAATGCTTCGCGCACCGCAAGAGAGCATCTTTCGTCCATTGTGAACGCCAAACGCGACCAATCGCAGGAAGAACCGAGCTTTTTGAGCTGTTCGACGATACGGTTACCGTACTTGTTCTTCCAAGCCCAAACGCGCTCCAAAAACGCCTCTCTGCCCAAGCCCTCTTTGGTAAGCCCTTCTTCTCTGATTTGCTCTACGACTTTTACTTCCGTTGCAAGCGCGGCGTGGTCGACGCCGGGAAGCCAAAGCACGGAATACCCCTGCATACGCTTAAAGCGTGCAAGAATATCCTGCATCGTCTCGTCCATTGCGTGCCCCATA
Organism: uncultured Clostridia bacterium; assembly: GCA_947177495.1. GTDB lineage: Bacteria > Bacillota > Clostridia > Christensenellales > Borkfalkiaceae > Gallimonas. The sequence continues at coordinate 1,382 of CAMWUS010000189.1, read as the reverse complement.
TGGAGCTGCCCCGTAACGTTGGGGGGCGGCATCATGAGCGTAAAAGGAACCTTGTTCGGATCTATTTCCGCATGGAAAACGTTTTTGCTTTGCCAATCGGCATAAATTCGGTCTTCGAAATCCTTCGGAGCATAGGTCGTTTGCATTTCTTTCATGTTCGTTTCCTGAGGTTTTTTTCGATTAAGTTCTATTATACCTCTTTTTCTCGGCGTTGTCAATAATTCTGATATCGACATACAATATAATATTCTTGAAATTTACAAGGAGAACGCCCCGACAAAACACGCAATTTCACGCGATTCGGGGCGCACGATTGACAGGAGGAATTTATAAACATGTTTAAAAAAATCTTGGCACCCCTCGGCGCGGCGACGCTTGCGCTCTTCCCTCTCACCGCCTGCGGAGGAGACACGGACGGCGTAAAAACGCTTAAAATAAACGAAGTAACCCACTCCGTTTTCTATGCGCCTTTGTACTTAGCCGATTCCCTCGGATATTTCGAGGAAGAAGGATTGAAAATCGAGCTCACCAACGGCGGCGGCGCCGACGCGGTAATGGCAGCTGTACTCTCGGGCGACGCCGATATCGGCTTCTGCGGTCCCGAAGCAGCGCTCTACGTTAACCTTGGCGGCTCGAGCGACGCTCCCACCGTATTCGGTCTTTTGACTCAGCGCGACGGTTCTTTCCTCGTTTCCCGCAAGGCAGAGCCCGATTTCAAATGGACGGATTTAAAGGGAAAGGAAATTCTTGCAGGTAGAAAAGGCGGCGTTCCCGCAATGACGTTCGAATACGTTTTAAAGGAACACGATTTTACGGCGCAGGAAATCAACCTCAACTTTGACGTGGCGTTTAACCTGATGACGGGCGCATTCGAGGCAGGCACCGCCGATTACTGCACCATGTTCGAGCCTACGGCTTCCGAATATCAGGCGGCGGGAAAAGGCTACATTGTCGCCGCAGTCGGCGAAGCGGGCGGCGAAGTGCCCTACACCGCATTTTCCGCCAAAAAGTCTTGGATCAAAAAGAATACCGACGAAATGAACGGCTTCTTGCGCGCGATGCTCAAAGCGGTGAAATACGCACAGGAAAAGACGCCGAAAGAAATCGCGCCCTCTCTCGTTGCGCACTTCCCCTCTACGTCCGTTGAATCGCTTGCGGCAAGTATTAAGAGCTACCAAGGCATCGACGCTTGGAAAACGGATATGGCGATGACGGAAGCAAGCTTCAATCGGTTACAGGATATTATCGAGAGCGCAGGCGAACTTGAACGTCGCGGCGACTTCTCCACGCTTGTGGATAACAGCTACGTAAAAGACGTATATAAGAATTTGTAAATTTACGATAAAGACACGGAACGGAACAGCTTATGAAAAAAGAAATTT
>CAMWUS010000188.1 GCA_947177495.1 uncultured Clostridia bacterium | reverse complement strand
AGGTTGATAGCGCCGCAATACGCTCCGTCGGCGTTTTCCACGTAAATCGTGGAAGCGTTGTCGTTATCGGCGGCTTGTTCCACCATGGACCTCATTGCCTCTTTAATCGTCATATCCGACTTTATGAGGATAAAGTTCGTGGTCATGCGGCTACCGATGGCGTCGTCTTCGTAGGAATTGATTAGCTTAATGTCCTCGGCGGCTTCGTCGTCGAGGAGCTTGATAATCTCGTCACGCGTGTCTTCTTCGAGTTCGTCCAAGATGTCGACCGCGTCGTCCGCGTCCATGCCCTCGATGATGTCGGCGGCGTGTTCCGTGTCCATGTCCGCAAGGTAGTCTTCTGCGTTTTCCAAGTAGCTGAACACGTCGGACAGCTCTTCGGGGGGAAGCACGCGCGCCAAACGTTTGCGGGCTTCTTCGCTGAGCTCGGGGTAGATGTCGGCGATATCGCCTTCGTGGTAATCGCTTAATTTTTCGGCAAGCTCGGCATCGGGAATGTCTTGCTCGATTAGTTCGTATAATTGCCGCAGTACACCCTGTAATTCTTCCATAGTGCCGCCTCCGTACGTTTTATTATATCATTGCGTAAATGAAAACGCAAGTGAATGACGAACGCTTATTTCAAAATAACCGTTTCGTCTTTTATTTGCACACTGCTTGCAAAAAACGCTTGCAGAGCGTTAATTGCTTCCAAGTAATCGGACTTTGCAATTGTCTCCACAGCGGAGTGCATGGCAAGCTGTGCAATGCCGATATCCACGGAGGGCACGCTTACCTGCCCCAAGCTGATTGCGCCGAGCGTGCTACCGCTGCGCATATCCGAGCGGTTGTAAAAGCTTTGATGCTTCACGCCCGCGCGGTCGAAAATCTTCTTTACGGCGGCGGAGGTAAGTGCGTCCGTCGTGTAAGCGCCGCCCGCATGTCCCTTAATTACCACGCCATTCCCAAGTGCAGTGCGGTTGGTGGGGTCGTGCTTTTCGGGGGGGTTGGGGGGCGCGGCGTGCGCGTTATCCATGGAGAGGAGGAAAGAAGCGCAAAGCTCGCGTTCGTGTTCTTCCTCCGTTTTGCCGAGCGCAAGAGAAATGCGCTTCAATACGGATGCAAGGAAATTACTGCCCGCGCCTTGCCGCGTCCTGCTCCCGATCTCCTCGCTGTCGAGGCAAGCGGCAACGCATTTTCCGCTCGTAGGGGAGAGAATGGCGCTCAGCGACGCGTACACGCTCGTAAGGTTGTCGAGGCGGGGCGAGCAAAGCAGTTCGTCTTCCGCGCCGCACGAAAAGGGCGTTTGCGCGCACACGGCAAAGATGTCGGTCGAAACGGGATTGCCGAGTAGCTTTTCCAAATCATGTTTGCCAAGCCCCAAGAGGGGAAGCTCCGTCTGCGGGTCGGGCGCGAATTTGTCGTTCGCGTCGCGGTTCATGTGAATGGCGAGCGAGGGGATAACAACGTTGAAGTCGCTCACGAAGTTTTTGGCAACAAGCCCGTCGCCGTCCTCGTAGACCGCGCGCCCCGCAAGTTTCAAGGGGCGGTCGAAAAAGGTATAGTTGAGCGCGCCGCCGTAAGGCTCGGTATTCAGGCGGGTGTAACGCTCGTCGGAAAGGGCGGCGTTTTCTTTGAGCTTGAAGCAGGGCGAGTCGGTATGGCTCGCAACAATTTTATAGCCCTCGCCGTCGCCCGTCGTAAAGGCGACGAGAGCGCTGCCGCCGCGCGTCACGTAATATTTTCCGTCCTTTTTCAGCTCCCAACGCTCGCTTTCCGCAAGTCGGGTAAAGCCGTTCTTCTGTAAAAGCGTTTCCGCCGCTTCCACCGCCTGCCAAGCGGTGTAGGCATCTCCGAGAAAAGCCTGTAATTCCTTTAACTGTTTATTATCCCGCATAATAGCCTCGAAACATTTTTCCACTATTATAAATGGTTGCGCACAAAAAAGCAAGAGGAATTGGCTTTTTGCGGAAAATTTGACAAAGTACCGCGTAAAACGCGGAAAAAGGCTCCGCAAAAAAGCGTCAAAGAAAGGCGTTTTTCTATTTTTGTACAAAATTCGACGAATTATTTAAAAAATTGCATGAATTTTGTACAAAAATAGCTTTACAAATTATTTTTCACACTCTATAATAGGGGAGAACTTTAAAATGACGTTCGAAAAGAGGTGAAAATATGAAACGAATTTTAATCATGGAAGCCAACCGCAGCTTTGCAAACGAGCTTTCTGCTTATTTCACGGGAGAGGGGTACGAAGTGTGCGGCGTGACCGACGACGGCGCGGAGGGGTTAAAGCTGTTGGAACAGCATTCGCCCGTGGCGGTGGTTTTGAGCCTGTCGCTGAAAACATTAGACGGGTTCACCGTTATGGAAGAGGCGAAGAAAGAAAACCGCAAAACGGATTTCATCGTGCTCGGAAATTTCGCAGACGATAAAATTATCAACCGCGCTATCGCTTTGGGCGCAAAGTATTATTTGATGAAGCCTGTCAGCGCTTCCGTCGTGGGCGAGCGGGTGCTCGAAGTATCGGGTTCCGATACGTTGGTACCTCCCAAGGAAAAATTCGAACGCCGCCGTCCCGGAACGGTCGACGAGCGCATCAGCAATATATTCATCTCTATCGGCATTCCGCCTCACATCAAAGGCTACGGTTATTTGAGAGAGGGTATCAAAATGGCGGTGCAGGATCCGCAGGTCATCAACAACGTGACCAAGGGGCTGTATCCCGTCATCGGCGAACGTTACCAAACTTCGGCGAGCAAAGTGGAGCGCGCCATTCGTCACGCCATTGAAGTTGCTTGGAACAGAGGTCGCGTAGACGCGGTAAACGCCATCTTCGGCGCGAGAGTGTATATCGGGAACGAGAAGCCCACGAACAGCGAATTTATCGCCTTGGTTGCCGATAAACTTATTTTGGAAAGCATGGTATAAAAACAGTACGGTATGGAAAAAACGCAACGAGAGTTGCGTTTTTTTGCTTATTAAAAAAAATTTTTGCGATTGAGCGGGACAAACGCGGTTTTGCAATCGTTATTATTG
>CAMWUS010000187.1 GCA_947177495.1 uncultured Clostridia bacterium | reverse complement strand
ACAATACTACGATTTTAAAGGATACGGAATGGTTTAAAGAAAACCGTACTTGGAACGGCAAAACAACGGGGTAATTATGGCGGAAATTACGGCAATTACGCCGCAAAAAAAAGATAAAATGCGCTGTAATATCGAGGTGGACGGCAGGTTTTATTGCGGCATGAAGCTGGAAACGGTGATGCAAAACCGTTTAAAAGCGGGCATGACCGTAACGCCCGAATTGCTTTCCGCCATGCAGCTTGAAAGCGAAAAGCAGACCGCGCTCGACAAGGCTTTAACCCACATTTCCGCGAGCATGAAAACGGAGCGGGAAGTGCGGGATTACCTCAAAAAAAAGGGATATTTGGAGGACGTTTGCAACTACGTGCTCGAAAAAATGCGCGACTACGGGCTAGTGGACGACTTGCAGTACGCACAGCGCTATGCGGAGAGCGCGGGTAAAAAGAAGGGCGCGCGGCTCATTGCGGTGGAGCTCAAACGCAAGGGCGTGAGCGACGAGAGTATAGAGGAGACCATTTCGCAAATGGAGGACGGAACGGAGAGCGCAAAGCGGGTTTTGCAAAAGTATTTGCGCGGAAAGGAGATAAACCGCGATACTTTGCGTAAGGCGTACGGGCATTTGCTTTCCAAGGGATTCGATTACGATACGGCTTCTGCCGCTCTGCGCGCGCTCGGGGAAGAAGATGAAGATTGAACTTTTGGAGGAAACCACTTCCACCAACGACTATATCAAACGCTATTTAAACGGCGAAGAAAACATTATCGTTTCGACAAAGCGCCAAACGGGCGGCAAGGGAACGAAAGGGCGTAGTTTTTTATCGGGCGAGGGGGGCGTATATCTCTCGGCGCTCACCTTTTATAAAAACTTTCCTGCGGGAGATGCGTTTCGTGTCATGGCGCACGCCGCCGTTGCCGTGTGTAAAACAGCGGAGCGGTTCGGCGTTTCTCCCGAAATCAAATGGGCGAACGACGTGTTCGCAGACGGAAGAAAGCTTGCGGGCATACTCATCGAAAATGTTTTCCGCGGCGCCAACCTGCACGCGAGTATTGTGGGAATCGGATTGAACGCGGAAAACGACGTGTCGGCGCTCGGCGGTATTGCCGTAAGCCTTTCCGAGCTTGCGGGCACAAGCATTTCCGCAGACGAGGCGCGGCAGGCGCTGATAGAAGAATATCAGCAGGAGAGTTCGTTTGAAGAGTATCTTGCACGTGTGCGCTTTTTGGGGCGTACGGTGCGGGTGACGGAAGGCGAAAGGGAATATTTCGCCACGGCGAGAGAAATTCTCGGCGACGGGCGGTTGCTGATAGAAGAGGACGGCAAGTTAAGGGCTCTTTCTGCGGCGGAAATCAGCATTAAGACGTAAGAGGTTGTATTATGAAATTTTCCTATACCAACAATCAAATGCGGGAAGCGGACGCTCGGACTGTCGAGAGCGGAACGCCCTCGCTTACGCTCATGGAGCGGGCGGGCGACGCGCTTGCAAAAGCCGTTCGCGCCGCAATGGAAAAGCAGGGCGTGGACGACGTGCTCTTTGTGTGCGGCGGCGGCAATAACGGCGGCGACGGATTCGTAGCGGCGCGTATTTTGCATGAAAGCGGGGTAGACGTGCAGGTTCTCTGCATTGCCGAAAAGCTTTCGTACGATAGCGAGGCAATGAAAAAGCGCTTCCGCGGCGAGGTGATCGGGCGCATTCCCCGCAGAAGATACGCGCTTATCGTAGACTGTATTTTCGGAACGGGGCTTAGCCGTGCACCCGCGGGCACGGAACGCTTACTGATTGACTTTATCAACGACAGCGGCGCATACGTCGTCGCCTGCGATTTACCGAGCGGACTGAAAGAGGGCGGCGTTGCCTTTACGCATTGCGTGCGCGCCGACGAAACGATCACGTTCGGTTACTATAAAAATTCGCTTTTACTTGCGGACGGCGGCGACCACGCGGGCGCAATCACCGTTGTGGACATCGGCATCACTTCCGCAATCAAGGGAGCGGAGGTTTGGGAAAATACCGATGTAAAGAACTTTTTCCCCAAACGGCTCTCCAATTCCCACAAGGGGAAGTACGGAAACGCTTGCATTATTGCCGGCGAAAAAATGGGCGGCGCGGCGTTATTAGCCGCGGGCGCGTGCCTGAAATCGGGCGCGGGGTATACCCGCCTGTACGTGCCCGAAAAGTACACGGCGGCGGCAGTAGGGCGCTATCCCGCGTGCATCGTACTCCCTTTTAACGGGTTGGACGATGAGATTATGCGGGCGGACAGTATCGCCATCGGTATGGGCATGGGGGTGAGTAAGGAGCTTTATTCGGTGCTCAAACAGTTGCTTGCATCCTATCGCGGAACGCTCATTCTCGACGGCGACGCTTTGGGCACGCTTGCGCTTTACGGCGCGGATATTCTCAAACAAAAGAAATGCCGTGTGGCAATTACGCCGCATTACGGCGAGTTTTCCCGCCTAACGGGAGAGAGTATCGAGAATTTGCAAAACGCGCCCGTCGGTGCGGCGATCGAGTTCGCGCAGAAGTACGGCGTTACCGTTTTGCTGAAAAATAACCGTAGCGTTATTACGAACGGCGAGCGGGTCGCAATCAACGCTACCGGTTCGCCCGCGCTTGCCAAGGGCGGCAGCGGCGACGTGCTTTCGGGACTGCTTGCGGGGCTTGTAGCACGTATTCCCGTTTTTGAAGCGTGCTGTTCGGCGTCGTATTTGTTAGGGCGTGCGGGCGAGATTTCCGCGGAGCATTTGGGAGAATACTCTTCCGACGCGACGGACGTCATCGACTGTATCCCCGCCGCAATTACAAATTTGTAATCAATATAGTTGCTTTTTCGCAACACATATGTTAGAATAACGATGTGCAAGGAAGGTTGCCTTCCGCAGCACGACTCAATTTGCGCGAGAGCGCCTCAGCGAGGTGAAGTTGCGCAAAATAGAGGTAGGGCGCTTAAAATTTTGCGCAACGAGGGCGAGTAGCCCTCAGACTCACGGAAATTTGTTTGTGCCTCAACCAAACACTTTTCGTGA
>CAMWUS010000186.1 GCA_947177495.1 uncultured Clostridia bacterium | reverse complement strand
GTCGTATATCTTTTTATAGATACCTTTCAAAAGGTACATGGGAAGCGTTTGGTCGCCGCGGTTATACCGCTGTTCATCGTAGAGCTTGCCGAATATTTTTTTCGCCACGAGGTACAGCGCTTCTTCGACCGCAAAGAACGGCAGAAGGATTTTGTCCGAAGATTTCTCCGCAAGCGTGATAATGTCGCAGAGCTCGCGTGCATCTGCACCCCAACTCTCGGGACGCTGTTCATCACAAAGGAAACGGATAAACGGGATAAAGTAAACGGTAGCGCTATGCCCGATCAGCTTCAACTGCGAATTGAATAAATCATTCTTTTGGTTGACTTCATCGGAATCGCGCTTGACGCCTTCCATGTCTTTTTGATTTCCACGCTCTTTGCCTACTTCGGTAAACCCGATCACGCCATATTCGAGGGAATCCTTATACGGATTATTCGGGTCCTTAGTCTTGCCGAGCCGCATGGAATCCTGCACGAGCACGTGCGACATTCTCGACTTTTCAAGCGAGGAAGGTTCCTTGCGGAAGAAGTCGTCGTCCCACCGCGGGAAGTTACCTATATCGTCGTAGTCGTCATCGAGCCGCACGGGGAAGTTGGACGCAATCATTGAAGTCGGCGAAACGTAAATAACGTAGAGCTGTGCGTAGTTCATGATTGCGGTATAGATAGATTCCTTGCCGAGCCCGCCGTTGTATTCCATAGGAAGGTGCGCTGTATCGTAGCCGAAGAAGGCGTTGTCGAACGTTAAACCGTACTCTTTGCGTATCCACCTGCGGTAGGACTTCAACGTGCGAGGATCTTCTTTCAGCGCCTTATACATGGCAAAAATGCCTGCCACCCATTCCCGCGTGGTTTCGAGCGTAAAAATGCGGTGGCGCTTCATTTCCTTTTGGATCATCTTTTCGAGTACTATCCAAGGGAAACGCGGGAACTTCATATCAATATCGCGCATACCGTCTTTCGCGTCGTCTCGCATTTTCTTTTCGAGCGACATAAGCAGAGAAGCGAGAAGTGTTGTTTTGCCCTCGCGCATGGGCGCGCAGATCATAGAAACGATCGGGCGTTCGTCGATGAAATCCCGCAGTTGATCCTCGCGCTTTTCCAAGCGACGGTATCCGATTTCGCGGCGTATCTTGTCAAACACGTAAAGCCCTACGATAAGCCACACCCACCACGGGAACAGGCGGAAAGCAATCCCGACGTCATAGCAAAGCTTGATTGCCTGCACGCCGAGGCTCGGAAGGTCGAAAGAAAGGCAGAAGTAAAAGAGCCATGCGAGCGCTTCGAGCACTAACGCATACGCGTTCATGAAATAGAGAGCTATTATAATCGCGCTCACGCTGTAAAGCTTGTGCCTGCGGTAGAACTTCCCAAAGCCTTTTATAAATCGCCTGCACGGGGCAATTACGCGCTCCTCAAATCGTAGAAATTTCAGTAGCGCTTTTGTTGGCTTATTATGCTCTCCGCGCTTCTGCGTTTTAATCGACTTGTACAGGCAGAGCCCGAACGGGAGCCCAACGCACACGGCGAACACAAGGAAGAAATAGACGAATTTCATCAACCCGCTTGCAACAATGCCAAGATAGGAGAAGAAATTTTCTGCCGACATGAAACGGCTTCCGAATAGTTTTGCGACCTCGACGACTTCCGCCCAAACACGCGGCGCGGCTTCGCCCATGCCGTAGGAAATGCCCGTGACAGTCGGGGGAACGGGAAACTGCGTGAAGTATCCGCAGGAATGGAAGAAGTCCCGAACGCTTTCCCAAAAGCGCAGGAACGCCTGCGAGCAACGCAAACAGCCGAGCACTAATATGCCCGCCAACATTGCCGCGGCAATCATGTGGTACGCGATTCTCCGCATTTTCCCGCGCCGCGTCACAACACACCTACTAACGTAAAAACAAGATAGCCGACGAGGAAGGCGGCGAGCGCGTAGCTTATTATTTTAAAAATCAAACCGAATACGTGCATTTCTGCCTTCTCCTAAACTGCCGCGGTGGTCGCGTGGATCCACGCGAGCTGCACCTATTCCGTCCCACCCGTGCGGGGATATAAACTCGAAACGTGCATGGACGAAATCCCCGCTTATTTTATCAGTCCGAGGAACTGTCCGATTTGAACGCCGAGCCACGCAAAAAATGCGAGAAGCGCCACGCCGAAGAGGACGCCTACAATGCGCAAGATCCATTTTACTGCTTTCATTCTTCCACCTCGCAATTACGGTAGATAGGTGATTACAGTAAATGGAGTTTCATAATCTCCGTTTCCGTAATTCCATTCGGGGTCCCATTCGCTTGTATCGAAGTCGCGGGGGATACAAATAACCAAATCCTCCGCACACATACCGAACGCATAGGCGCCTATGTAGCCTACACTTTTAGGGATAAACACCAAACGCAAATTCGCGCCAAAGAAAGCATAAGCCTTGATTGCTTCTACGCCGTCGGGAATATGCAATTCTTCTACGCAAGGATCAATTTTTACAGACGATAGAACCTCGTCAATCTCGACCAACGTTACACCGCAATTTACACAATCGAAATCATAGTAGTTATCGCTTTGCTGATGTTCTTTTTTCTGAATGGTTTTTTTCTCGTGTAGGTTACACCGCGTGCAATCTCTTTCACGTTGGGAAGTGCAAGCGGTAGAGGCTGTTTGCGTCCATTCGGTAAAGCTATGCCCAAGCGCGGGAACGGTCACCTGCGGAACTACGTCCTCGTCGCACCGGTCACAATGGGAGCCTGCCGACAAACCCGCCTGCGTGCACGTCGCCGCCACCGCAGGGAGCTCTGCGAGCTCATGCCCAAGCGCGGGGATCAGCTCTTGCTCTGATAGAAGCAAATTACAGCGATCGCATTTTGTGAGCGCCGTAAAGCCGTCCTGCGTGCACGTCGCGTCTTGTTCGTCTATAACGGTTGTGGGCGTATGTCCGAGCGCGGGAATGACTTCCTGCGCCGTCAGAGCTTCGCCGCACCGTGAGCACGCCGAGCCCGCCGTTAAACCGTCCTGCGTGCACGTCGCCGCCACCGCGG
>CAMWUS010000185.1 GCA_947177495.1 uncultured Clostridia bacterium | reverse complement strand
GGAATAGAGCAAGTTGCCCTCTCCGTCTTTAAGACTTGCAAGCTCTTCGGAAATCTCGTAATACTCGATGACGTCGGGAAGCCCATTGCGCAAGCACAACACGCCCACCTTTTCGTCGGGGCGGGCTTTGCGCACTACCTTTGCGGCGCATTTCTTGCCGCTGAGGATTGCCGCGCCCACGAATGCGGGATCGGCAATACGCTGTAAGACGTTGTCTACCGCAAACACGTTAAACCACTCCACGCGCTTTAAAATCTCGTCCTCCAAAAGTCCCGCGCGGACGAGCGAAGCGTACCACCCGCCATTGCCGTTGGGCGAGAGAGCAACCGTGCCTTTGCCTTCGAGCAAAACCTTTTTATCGAACCCCACGCAAACTGCCATTTGCTGCGGGAAAAACCGCACGAGCGAAGCGGGATACCCGAAATAATCGTGTTCCTTAAAGAATGCGCGCGTTTCCGCGTCGTTCTTTTCACTCGTCATGATGAGCAGCGGGATATCCGCTCCGCAAGCCTTGGTGCTGTCCTGCAAATTGCGGATGAGCTGTTCGAAGATATACAGCGGGCGCGTAAGCCCGATATTATAACAGCCCTTGGGCGAGGACGAGCCGAGGCGCGTTCCCATGCCGCCCGCAAGCAACACTGCGGCAACCTTGCCTGCACGCACCGCCTCTTTCCCCGCTTTTTCGAGTTCGCCCCGCTTCGCGTTGATTTCGGCAATGGTCATGCCGTCGATGGGTTGAATATCACCCAAAGCCGTATGCTCGGGTTTTTCGATTTCATCTAAAAGCGACCAATCGATGCGCTTTAACTGCTCTTCAAAACGCGCCTGTTCCACTCCGTTTAACTCGTTCCAAAAGCGCAACAGGTGCTGTTGCCCACGTGCTTGTAATTCTTCCGAAATACTCATAACAATTCCTTTGGTAAGAAATACTTACCCTTTATACAGTATTATACCATATACGCGAAAAAAGTCAACTTTTAGAAGCTATTCCGTGAGAAGAAAGGCTCCCGCGTGCAGCGCTTTGCCCCAAACGACAAGCTCGCCCGCCTGCAAGGAATACTCCAAATCGGTGAACGCCCCCGCAAGTTTTCCGTTTGCGGGAATGCGAACTTCCCCGTCGCTTGCAAAGTGAACAATGACAAGCCGCTTATTCCCCAAACGCTTTTCGTAAATTTGCCGCCCTTTGGCACGGCGGTAATAACGCACGGTATTGTCGATACTAACGATTTCGCCGCTTTTCACGATATCGCGGATGTTTTGGTAAAAATTCAGCCCCTCGCAAAGCGTTTTGCGGTGCTCCGCGCTCAGCCCGATAATATCGCCCGAAAGACAAATACGCCCCATAAAGCCCGCGCAGAGCAAGTAAACCGTACGGGAAATTTCCTTTCTCAGCACCACCCAAATTTGCATTTGGCGCGCGGGAAGCACGCGGGAAACGTTTGCCGCCACGTAAGGGATTTCGTCGCACTCGTGCGCGTCCGAGAAAGAACACATGGAAACGAGCGAGGAGCGAAGCGGCTCGATACGGCTGCCGCCCGAAGCGCAATTCTCCACCACAAGCCCTGTATCGCACAGCTTTTTCGTGAGTGCGATACTCTCTTCCGCAACCTCTCTGCCCGCTTCACCCAACGCGAAAGCGTCGTTGTAGTCCACTTTTATATAGGAAAATCCATTGGCTTTGAGAAAGGAAAACAGCTTTTCGTCTAAATATTTTTTCGCGGCGGGCAAGCGCAAATCCAAAAAGCGGTGATTGCGCGTGGTTACAGGTTTGCCGTTTTCCGACAACAACAGCTCGGAGCGCTGATACAGCTTGCTGTCGCGGCAGGCGTTTTCAAATTCGAACCACACGCCCGCCTGCATTCCCGCAGAGTGAATCGCGGAAACCGCTTCCGAAATGCCGTTCGGAAACAGCTCTTTGCTCTCTTCCCAATCGCCCACGGCGAGCCCCCATTCCTTGCCCTGCGGTTTATACCAACCGCAATCGATTACGAACGTTTTTATGGGAAGCCCTTTGAGTGCGGCGAGAATACCCTGTATGTTTTTCGCGGACGGACAGCCCCAAGTGGTACAGTATTCGTTGAATAAAACGGGCAAGTTCTCTTCGCTTGCGGGCACCTTTAAGCGCGCGTCGGCGTGCTTTAAAAACGCATTGCAAACGGCGTTGAAATCGCGTTTCACGCACAAATAGGCACGGTGCGTGCGGAATTTCTCGCCGTTTTGCATCGTTTTTTGAATGTGTGCGAACTCGAAATCGCCCAAGCCGCCAGAGAGCGAATACAAATCGCCCTCGCCATACATTTCCGCTTGCCACGAATAGGGCGCTTCCAACGTTGCGCCCAAGCAATATTCCCCCTCGATTGCCGCTAAGGGATAGTAGCCGCGGTTGGGCATACTGCCCACCTGCCCCCAACGCTCGCATTTTACGCCGTACTGCCCCGCCCAACTGCCGTCGAGCCCCAAATCGGAAAAGCTATCGCGTTTTAAACGGCACTCGCGCGACCATGCGCTTGTCATGCGAATCAGCGAAATATCCTCCGCGTTTCCCCATACGGTGTGCACGCCGCTTACGGAAAAGGACGAGAGCATTTGTAAAATTTTCTCCCCGCCCGTGCGATTTTCGTATTCCGTGTAAAGCGTGAATACGCCCGTCGTTTCGTCGTAAGAAAGACTGTGGATATAGTAATTGCCCGCGCCATCCGTAAGGCGAGTGAGAATTTCTCCGCCGCGCTCTATCTGCTCCTCCACAAAAAGCAGCGTGGAAGTACGGTTGCGCATGGTAACGCCCGCGCCGTACGAAACAAGCGGCTCGTCGCCTTGAAAGGCAACTTGCACAAGACTGTCGAACGGGATATTCTCTGCATTTACCGAGCGCGGCAAAATTGCAAGTCCGACGGTCGTCTTGCCCTCGTGCCCCGAAACGGGAACCTCGCGATAAATTACTTGTATGTCTCCAAATGTATATTGCTTTTGAAACATAAAACACCTTATACGAAATACGGGGCGTTACCGCCCCGTTTCTCAAAATTGAAATTAAAGTCTGGTTTTCCAAACC
>CAMWUS010000184.1 GCA_947177495.1 uncultured Clostridia bacterium | reverse complement strand
CGCGGGCGGCGTACGCAAAATTTTAGACAGGCTTTACGGGTTTTTAAAGGAATACCCCTTCCTCAACCTTGAAAATTTAAAAAAATAATCTTTGTATAAAGGAGTTAGCTATGAAACAAAGTACGATCAACGCTATCAGGATTTTGTCGGCAGAAGCCATTCAAAAGGCAAATTCGGGTCACCCCGGGCTTCCTCTCGGTTCCGCACCCATTGCCTACACGCTCTTCCAGAATTTCCTGAAATTCAACAATCAGGACGCGAAATGGGAAGACAGAGACCGCTTCGTCCTCTCTGCGGGACACGGCTCCATGCTCGACTACTCCCTTCTCTATCTCTACGGCTACGGGCTCACCAAGGAAGATTTGATGAACTTCCGCCAACTCGACTCCAAGACCCCCGGGCACCCCGAATACGGTCATACCGTGGGTATTGAAACGACGACGGGACCTTTGGGACAGGGCATTGCAAACGCAGTTGGTATGGCGGTCGCGGAAGCGCACCTTGCCGCTCGCTTCAACCGCCCCGGCTATAAAATCGTAGACCACTATACTTACGCGCTCTGCGGCGACGGATGCCTTGAAGAAGGAATTTCCTACGAAGCTTGCTCCTTTGCGGGCACGCATGAACTCGGCAAACTCATTTTGTTCTACGACGATAACGACATCACCATCGAGGGCAATACCGACATCACGTTCAAAGAGAACGTTGCGGAACGCTTTAAGGCGCAGAATTGGCAGGTACTCAACGTTGACCTTGTTGCCAACCCCGACGCGGTAACCCTCATCGGAAACGCGATTAAAAAGGCGCAACGCGAGACCAAGAAGCCCTCTATCATCATCTGCAAGACGAAGATCGGTTACGGCACTCCCTTGGAAGGCAGCCACAAGTGCCACGGTTCCCCTCTCGGTGTGGAGAACCTCCAAAAGACGAAGGAGAAGCTCGGCTGGTCGTCCGAACCCTTCGAGGTTCCCGACGAGGTGTTCGAGCACACCGCAAAAGCGGGCAAGCGCGGCGCGAAGATCCAACGCGAGTGGGAGCTGATGTTCCGCGAGTACGAAAAGCGCTATCCTGCGGAAGCGGCAGAATATAAAGCTGCCATGAAAGGCGAGCTTCCCGATTTGGCGGCGAATGCCGATTTGTTCGCATTCGACAAGCCCATGGCAACCCGCCAAACCTCTTCGGTCGTGCTCAACAAGATTGCGGCGCTTGTTCCCTCCCTTATGGGCGGAAGCGCAGACCTTGCTCCCTCCAACCTTTCCGACATGAAGAACACGGATAAAATTACCTACGGCGATTTTACTCCCGAAAGCTACGAGGGACGCAATATGCACTTCGGTATCCGTGAACACGCAATGGCGGCAATTGCAAACGGTATGCAGCTCCACGGCGGCATTCACGCTTATTGCTCCACCTTCTTCATCTTCTCCGACTACTGCAAACACGCAATGCGCCTTTCCGCGCTCATGAACATTCCCGTTATCTATATCCTCACGCACGACTCTATCGGCGTTGGCGAGGACGGACCTACCCATGAGCCCGTGGAACAGCTGATTGCGCTTCGCTCCATTCCCAATATGAAGGTTTACCGCCCTGCGGACGGCAAAGAAACCGCAGCGGCGTGGATTTCCGCTTTGACGGGAACGGCGCCCACCGCGCTCGTACTCACCCGCCAAAACCTGCCTCAATACGCGGAAAGCGGCTTGAAAGCACTTAAAGGCGGCTACGTGCTCGAAGATTGCGACGGAACGCCCGACGTACTCCTGATTGCGAGCGGCTCCGAAGTGGAGCAATGCGTAGGCGCAAAAGCCGAGCTTGCGGCTAAGGGCGTAAAGGCGCGCGTCATCTCCATGCCTTGCTTCGAAGAATTCGAAAAGCAGAGCGACGAGTACAAAGAAAGCGTGATCCCCTCTTCCGTAAAAGCGCGCGTCTGCGTGGAAGCGGGCTCCCCCTACAGCTGGTACAAATACGCGGGAGACAAGGGCGAAATCATTGCCATGAGCACCTTCGGCGCAAGCGGACCTGCGGCACAGCTCTTTAAGAAATTCGGCTTCACCGTGGAGAACGTGGTAGAAAAAGCTATGAAGAGCCTTGCAAAATAAGAATAAAACAAAATAAAAAAGCGGGAGAATATCCCGCTTTTTTTGTATGCTTTTTTATTCCGTTTCTTTCTGCTCCTCTTCTTCCTGTTTGGGAGCGGCGCTCTTCTTGCGGGCGTACCATACAAGGAAATAGGAGAGCGCAATCCCTATCGCCAAGAACAAGACGGACACCACCCAATACCACGGCGAGAGCGAGGACAGCATAGAAGCCGTTAGTCCCGCGTCTTTCGCCGTAGAAAAGTACACGGCGGGAATGGAGCCGACAATAAAGCCGAAAATGGCAAAATACGTGCCACGCGGGAATTTCTTCAACAAGAATTTCATCAGCACGGAAATACCGAAGAAACCGATTACAATCCCTATCCCGACGCAAAGCACAACGAGCAGGCATATCCCTACGCTGTCGCCGTGCAGTAAATGCTCCGTTACGAGCTGTACGAGCGGGTTGTAATATCCGAAAATGAGCAAGAGCATGGAACCCGAAATGCCGGGAACAACGAGCGCGCAGGAACCGACGATTCCGATAAGCACCAAAAGCAGATACCCGCCGAAGTTGAGTTCAAACAGATTGACTTCCTGCCCTTGCGGCAAGAAGCAGAGCGCAGCCGCCGCAAGCAAGGGAATGATTCCCGCCAAAATGTGCGTATAGCGGATTTTGCCCCCTTTCATCTTGTCGGTGACAGACGGAAGCCCGCCGATTGCGAGCCCCACGAAAAGAGTTACGGTTGGAATAGGATAGTTTTTAATTCCCCATTGAATAGGCAAAATGAGCGCGGCGATACCGAGCAACATTCCGAGCAAAATGGGCAAAAGTATCAGGATATTCTTTTTGAAATTTTTAAACAAATCGGCAATCGCGCCCACGAGCTTTTCGTAAATGCCGAGAATTGCCGCTACCGAGCCGCCCGAAAAACCGGGGATAATAAACGCCACGCCGATAGCGACGCCGCGCAGAATATCCG
>CAMWUS010000183.1 GCA_947177495.1 uncultured Clostridia bacterium | reverse complement strand
GCCCGGCTCCGTGCCGTTTTCCCCTTGCTTTTGCTTTAACACTCTCCCCGCGCCGACCGTGCCGCCGCGCAACGCCATGAGAATTGCGTAATAACCTGCCAACGCGCCGTACCAAACCGACCCGTAGCGAATGGCGCTTACCGTGTTCATCACCGTGAATGCAAAGGTAACCGCAAACGAGAAGAGCGCAAACACCGCCGTTTTAAAGCCGTAATTCTCTAAGATTTTAGCGGTAAAACGGTTGCGTTTTAAAAGCTCTTTCCCCTTATTTTTGATAAAGGGCGCGTAAATTACAATCGTATAGACAGTGTACCCCAAGAGCACAGCCGCCACAACGAACAGCGCGTAAGCGACAATATCCGTTAGGGTATTGCCGTCCGCCGTCATCATGAAAACCATCGCCACGATAGAACCCGCGATCGCGGCGGCGGTAAACAGATAGACGAGCACGAGCAAAAACCCGTGCGGGCGACGCAGCCAAGCGAGGAATTTATTATCTTTCTTCACAAACGGCTCCTTTCAGCGTCACGGTAAAGGTGCTGCCCTTGCCTACTTCGCTCTCTACGCCGATTTCTCCGCCCAAAATATCGACGACCTTTTTCACGAGCGCAAGTCCGAGCCCGTTCCCCTCGCCTGCGTGCGAAGTGTCGCCCTGATAAAATTTATCGAAGATGTGTTTGCCCGTCTCTGCGGAAATGCCGCACCCGCTGTCCTTGACCGTGATAACGGCGTCGCGCCCCGCGCCCTTTAAGGTGACGCTTATCTTCCCGCCCTCGGGCGTGAATTTGATTGCGTTGGAAAGCAGGTTATTCCAAATAAGCTCCAAATGCGAGGGCGAGGTGACGGCGCGAAGCTCGTCGAAATCGCACTCCAACTCTAAGTTCTTTTTCTCGATAAGCTCTTCGAAGGAGAGCACCGCCTCCGCCAACAATTCGTCGAGCTTTACTTCGGTGTTCTCGGGCATGATGGACTGATTTTCCAACTTGTTCAAACGCAAAATGTTCATGACGAGGTCGTCGAGCCGCGCGGTTGCGTTTTCTAGCGTTTCCACGCACCGTTTGCGCTCCTCCGCACTCATATCGTCCCGTTTAAGCGAAACGGAGTAGTTGCGGATGATTGCGAGCGGCGTTTTGATTTCGTGCGATACGTTGGAGATAAAATCCGTTTTAAGCACCTCGTTTTTGCTCAGTTCCGCAGCCATCAGATTGAGGTTTTCCATAATAATATCGAACTCGTCGTATCGCCGATAAGAATGGCGCGGTTTGAGCCTTACGGAAAAGTCGCCCGAAGTCATGCGCTCGGTCGCCTCTAATATCTGATCGGTCGCCTTATCCACCGTGAATTTGCGCCGAAGCACGTCGGCAAGTGTGCAGATAAGGGAAAGCGCAATGATGACGAACAACATGGTAATAGAAATTACCCGCGTGTCCCCTTCTGACGCACCGTCTACGGCATCGTAAATGAGTACGGCGAACATGACCGTAACGGTAATTAAGAGTAAAAGTACGACGTAGCCCAAAAAAGCGGAAAACTTATTCCTCTTGTGCCTCATTTGAGCACCGCCTTGTAACCCAAGCCGTGTACCGTTAAAATTTCAAACCCGTTGCAGGCGGCAGTCTTTTCCCGAAGCTTTGCCATGTAAACGTCTACCGTGCGCGAAGTCGCGGAACTGTCGTAATCCCAAAACTCGTCCATGAGCTGCGAACGCGAAAACGTGCGCTTGGGGAAGGACAGCAATTTAAACAGCAAATCGAATTCCCGCACTGTGAGCGGAAGCTCCTCGCCGTCTACGTACGCGCTGTGCTCGTCCTTATTCATGCGGAGATTGCCCGCAACCAACTCGCGGCTGCGCTCGATGTTGGCGCGGCGCAAAAGCGCCCCCACCCGAAGCATTAAAATTTCCGCGTCGAAGGGTTTTACCACGTAATCGTCGATGCCGATTTGATAGCCGTGCTGTTTGGAAGGCTTATCGTCAAGCGCCGTCATAAACAAAATAGGCAAATTCGCATTCATGCCGCGCGCGAGCTTGGCAAGCTCGAACCCGTCCATCTTGGGCATCATAATATCGCTCAAAAGCAAATCTACGGATTCGCTTTGCAAAACGGAAAAAGCCTCTTCTCCGTCGTAACAAGCTATCGCCTCGTAACCGTTACTTTTTAAATAAGAGCATACGAGCGCGTTTAACGCCTTATCGTCCTCTGCAACCAAAATCCGAACCATACTTGCCTCCTTCTCTTCTGCGTATAACATTATAACACAATCGTTGACAACTTGTTAAGCAAATGTTAAAAAAATGTAAAAAAGAGCGTTGCATTTTCAGCAACGCTCTCTTATTACTGTTCGTTCACCCAATTATAAGCGGAAAATCCTACGGGGCTCTTCCTCGGTGGAACCCGCTTCAGGTGCTTGTTGTATGGGCTGTTGGGCAGGCTGCACGGGTTGTATTACAGGTTGCGCGGATTGTGCCGCAACACCGTTTACGATTCCCGAAAGCGCATTCGTGAGTACGTTTGCCGCATTCTCCGTGAGCTTAATGGAAACGTCCTTGGACTGTTGTGCCGCAGGCGCGGGCTGAGGAGCAGAAGCCGCTGCTGCCGCCGTTGCCGCACGGATACGTTGTTCCATTTCCATACGCGCAATCTTGTCTTCTATTTGTCTTGCACGCTCTTCTACGAGCCTTGCACGCTCTTCCGTGGCACTGTTGGTTGCCTGTGCGGGAAGCTGAGGCTGTGCGGGGCGTTGATATGCCGCGCGCAGCTGCTGTTCCTGCATCATGTTGAGCGCACGCTCTTCCGCCAAACGAGCTCTTTCCTCTGCTCTCGCTTTTTCCTCTGCCATACGCATCATTTCGTACGATGCACCGCCTGCCGCGGGTTGCGGCGCGGGCAACTGTTGTACGATGGGTTGCGGTTGCGGCTGAGGTGCGGGTTGCGGCATCTGCGGCATCTGCATCATCGGATTCATCATCGGGTTCATCATGGGATTCATCATCGGATTCATCATCGGCATGATGGGTTGCTGAGGTTGAGGTGCAGGCGCGGGTGCGGGCGCAGGCGGTTGCTGACGCATCGCCA
>CAMWUS010000182.1 GCA_947177495.1 uncultured Clostridia bacterium | reverse complement strand
CGAATCGTCTTCGCCCGCCGTATATTTCACGCGCTGTCCGTTTCTTAAAAGATAGCCTTCCGCGTCGATGGCGTCGTATATATTTGCGGACTTCCACGTAGGGTAAGGCGCAAGCGCTTTGCTCTCTTTGAAAATGCCGTCCCGCTCCGCAGCGGTAAAGCCTTTGAGGTTATGTCCCCAACTGGGATAGTTGGAGATGCCGTACGTTTCGTGCTCGTCCTTAATCCCCGATACGGGTTTTACCACTTTATCGACCGTGCCGAGATATTCGGAGGTCTGCGTTGCGCGCGACGAACCCTTTTCATAGCCGCCCGTGATTTCGGTGGCGCTTGCGTTTTCAAAATCAACCGTCTCCGTCGTTCCGCTCGGACCGCTGGGAATGTTGGAATCGTCAATTTCGTCCGAATCGCCGCCGCAACCCGCAAGCCCCATCGTGAGTACCGCCGCAAGCATAAGGCTTACGACTGCCGTCAATCTTTTCTTTTTAAACATAAACACCTTCTATAAATGTTTGTTACTGAATGATAGTTTATTTCACAAAAAAAGTCAAGCAAATAAGGCACAAAAAAAACGGTGTCTACCGTTTGCTTTCTGGTTGTTTCCCATATGTCACAGGCTCCGTTGCGCCCGTGGGACCCGCAGGTCCCGTAACGCCCGTAGCACCCGTGGCACCCGTTACACCCGTAGCACCGTCGGCACCGGGAACGCCTTGCAAGCCCTGCACGCCTTGGGGACCGGTTGCACCCATGGCGCCCGTCGCACCGGTAGGACCAATAGGTCCGGTTGCACCCGTTACACCCGTAGCTCCCGTGGGACCGGTTGCACCCGTCGCACCTCTGGGACCGGTAGGTCCCGTTGCTCCCGTAAGCCCCGTTCCGCCGCCCGTTCCGACAATCACCCGCACATGGGTATGGTTATCGCAATGGCAGGGACGGCAGCCGCAAAAATCATCAAAGCACATAAAAAAATCTCCCTTTGGAACGGATCGGTCACCGACCCGTCCACTATTATCATAGTAATAAAAGGGAAAAGAGGTGACAATGCTATGACCGTTTCGCTGTGTATGATAGTCAAAAACGAGCACGACGTGCTTGCCCGCTGTTTGGAGAGCGTGAAGAACGCCGTGGACGAAATTGTTATCGTGGACACGGGTTCCGACGACGACACGCGGGAAATCGCAAGCCGATATACCGACAAAGTGTATTCCTACCCGTGGCATAACGATTTTGCGAGCGCGCGCAACTTTGCCTTTTCCAAGGGCACGGGCGATTATTTGATGTGGTTGGACGCCGACGATGTTCTACCCGAGGGGGAAGCGGAAAAGCTGAGCGCGTTCCGCCAAGAGCTCGAAACGGAGCAACCCGATTTTGTGGAGTGTCCCTACGAGACGACGGACGCAACCGGTAACCCCTCCACGACTTTTTTCCGAGAACGGCTGCTTAGGCGGGAAGCGAATTTTCAATGGGTAGGTCGGGTACACGAGTGCATCGCGCCCCGCGGCAAGCGCATGCAAGCCCCCTTCCGCGTTCGGCACTTGGGCAGTAAAAAACCGCGCGGCGCGCGCAATTTGCACATTTACGAACAGTGGGCGGCGGAAGAAAAGCTCGGTCCGCGCGATTTATTCTATTATGGACGCGAGCTGTATTATAACCGATTGTATACGCCCGCTATCGCGGTGCTTGGCGAAATGCTTGCGGGGAACGGTTGGTACGTCAATAAAATAGAGGCTTGCAAAATTTTAGCCTACTGCCACCGCGAACGCGGAGAAAAGGAGCTTGCCGTGTTTGCGCTTTTAAGAAGCTTTGCTTACGGAAAGCCGCGCGCTTCCGTTTTGTGCGAGCTCGGCAAACACTTTACCGAAGAGGGACAGCACGCCCTCGCCGCATTTTGGTACGAGCGCGCGCTCGAATGCGCCGACCATTCCTCCGAGGGCGATTTCGAAGAACCGAGCTGCCGCGGAATTATTCCCCTTATCGAACTCACTTGCTGTTATTACGCGTTAGGCGATAAAGCGCGGGCATACGAGTATCATAAGCGCGCCGAAGCGCTCGACCCCTCTCACCCCGCCGTCGGCTACAACCGCGACTTTTTTAAACGCATCGGTTTATGTTGAGAAACGCCGCCCGCCCCGCCGCACGTATTCGTAGTCTAAGGCGGCACAAGCCACACAGTGGCGAAGTAGCAAATGTGAAGAAGCCGCCCGAGCGAATTGCTCGGGCGGCATTTTTCTATTATTTATTTTAAGTCTTGTTTGTTTCTTCCACACAAAGAATATCGTCCGCAGAACAACCGATAAAACTGCACAGGCGGGATAAATTCGCCAAAGTGGGTTGCGTGTTACCTGAAAGATATTGCGAAATCGTTCCCGGCGTTACACCGAGAGCTTTCGCAATTTCCGTTTTCTTCTTTCCACAAGTTTCAATTTCGTACTTCAAATTTTGCGTAATGCGCTCGTCTAAACTTTTATCCATAGCTATATTTTATTTAGTATCTCTTAAAAAATGCTTGACATTTTAGAAACTCTAAAATATAATGGTACCAAGGAGAAGCCTATGAATATTTTAGATTTTGTAACGCTGTTAAGCGCAATGCTTCGCGATGAAGTAGAGGGCACTATTTCCACAAACGGAAATAGCGTAGTTGTAACCTTTGAAAACGAGGAAACAAGAACCATTACGGTTACATGATTTATTCACCTAGTGGATAGTGAGAAGACTATAATATTCCGTTCATCGCGGTCGCCAAACCAAAATTGTATCCTCTGCCGCAAGGGATACAACAATAAAAAGCGCTATGCCCAAGCATAGCGCTTTTTATTCTTATTTGTTGTTACATGGGATACTTACTACCCGAGCCGATGATGCCACCCATTCCGCCGAGCATGGATTCGATATCGAAAGGTAGATACTCGCTATCCGTTGCGATTCCTTCGGGAAGCTTTGCGGTGCTGCTCGTCGCTTTCATGGAATAGCCGCCTTTGAACGCAACCGTTCCCGATATGGTCATCTCCTCCAACTTCATCGAAACAGACATATCGACGTCGAACACAATCCCCGCCGCCTCGAACAAACCGTCCTCGTCGAGCGCAACGTACACATCCACCTCAAA
>CAMWUS010000181.1 GCA_947177495.1 uncultured Clostridia bacterium | reverse complement strand
GACCTCACGGCGGCAAGAACCACAAGGCGGAAACCAAGAACAGAAAGAGAAAGAGAAATTTACGTCAGACGACGCTCGTTTCCTCTGCGCAGGAAAATAACGTCAAGAAGATGATTCCCTACAAGGATTAACGGAGGTAACGGAAAATGCGAATTAAAAGAGGCGTAAACGCAGTTAAAAAGCGCAGAAAAATTATGAAGCTTGCCAAAGGTTACTTTGGTTGCAAGAGCAAGAACTATCGCATTGCACGCGAAGCGGTGATGAAGTCGCTTCAATATGCATACGTTGGCAGAAAGCGCAGAAAGCGCGATATGCGCAGTTTGTGGATCGCTCGTATCAACGCTGGCGCTCGTCAGAACGGCTTGTCCTACTCCAAGCTGATGCACGGCTTGAAGGTAGCGGGAATTGAGCTTAACCGTAAGGTTCTTGCCGACCTCGCGGTAACCGACGCAAAGAGCTTTGCCGATTTGTGCGGGAAAGCGAAAGCCGCATTATAATCGATATTTCGGTTACGAAAAAGCCTTTTTAATAAGGCTTTTTTTACAATCATGGTAATTATATCCAAAAACAATCCGCAGGTAAAAGAGCTCGCTTCGCTCAAAGAGAAAAAGGGCAGAAAGGAGCGCGGAACCTTCCTCGTAGAGGGCGAAAAAATGGTGCGCGAATGCGTGAAAAGCGGTATGAAAGTACTGCGCGTTGCCGTGCGGGAGGGGTATGACGGAGAGACATATTCTCTGCCGTGCTTTACTCTCGGCGAAGACGCTTTCCGCGCCGTGTGCGACGAGAAGACGCCCCAAAATATCGTGGCGGAAGTGGAAATCCCTTGCCCCGCATTGCAAGTGCCTAAGGCGCCCTGCCTATTATTAGACGGCGTTTCCGACCCCGCGAACGTGGGGGCGATCATACGGACGGCGTTTGCGGCGGGCTTCGAGGAAATTTACCTTGCTTCCTGTGCCGACCCGTTTGCGCCCAAGTGCGTGCGGGCAAGCATGAGCGGCGTGTTCTTCGCCACGCTCTATCGCGGAGAACGGGCGGAAATTTTACCGCTTTTGCAAGGTATTCCGTTGATTGCCGCAGACATGGACGGGGAAAACGTATTTCAGTTCGAGCCGCCTGAAAAGTATGCACTCTGCATCGGTAACGAGGGGAACGGGCTTTCGGATGAAGTTGCGGCTTTGGCGAAGACGACGGTGCGCATTCCCATGGGCGAGCGCACGGAGAGCTTGAACGCGGCGGTTGCGGCGGGTATTTTCATGTATCTATTCAAAAAGAAATCGTTTGAAAGAATGTAAGGAGAGGAGTTATGTCAGGACACAGCAAATGGCACAATATACAGGCAAAGAAAGGTAAGGCAGACGCTGCGCGCGGTAAAATTTTCACCAAGCTCGGCAGAGAGCTTGCCGTAGCGGCAAAGGGAAATCCCAATCCTTCCACCAACTCCAAGCTTGCCGACGTTATCGCGAAAGCGAAAGCGGCGAACATGCCCAACGACAATATCGAGCGTTCCATTAAACGCGCCGCGGGCGAAATGGGGGACAAGGACTACAAGGAACTCACCTACGAGGGATACGGCGTTGCGGGCGCGGCGGTTATCATCACCACGCTTACCGACAACAACAACCGTACCGCGGGCGACGTGCGCGCCATTATGAGCAAGCACGGCGGTTCGCTCGGTACGACGAATTCCGTATCGTACATGTTTGACTATAAGGGCATCATCGTAGTGGAGCGTACCCCCGGTCTTACCGAGGACGAAGTGACGGAATACGCCATTGAGGCAGGCGCGGACGACGTGGTAACTTCCGACGACGCGTTCGAAGTGTACACTTCCGTCGGGGCTTTCTCCGAAGCGAGAAAAATGCTCGAAGAGAAGGGGCTCAACTTCCTGCAAGCCGAGCTTACCTACGTTCCGCAAAGCAAAATCACCTTGCCTGCGGACAAGTTGGAAACCTTTATGAAGATGCTCGACAAGCTCGACGAGAACGACGACGTGCAGAACGTTTACCACAACGTAGAACTGCCCGAAGAGGAAGACGAAGACTAACATAGTATTTTAAAAGGGTGCGCTTGTCGCACCCTTTTTTACGTGGGGGAAAACTCCGTCATGAGTTTGCGGTATCGGACGGGGAGATACGATCGTTGCTGTTTCAGGCGTTCCCGCGAGGGGATATTCACTGCGGAGAAATAGCTCTTCCAAAGGTTTTGCCAAGCGGTTTCGTCGGCAGAGAGAACGACTTCGGCGCGCTCCAACGGAGCGTAGAATGTGTTCTCGCCGTCGTAAACCGCCGCCTTTTTGCGCTTTACGTCGTGAATGACAAACGGGAAATGGGGCAAACGCGCTCTGAAATGCGGTAATATTAAGTCGCAAATGTCGTTGTCGGGCGCAATGGGGGCGTACAGCGCGCCGCTTGCGCTCTCCGTAAAGCGAATAAAACCGTACATTCTGTCTATTTCATGGGAAACTTTGCGCATAAGCTCTTCGGCGTTCAGCACGGCGCTCTCCGCCATCATGCCCCTTACGGGGCGTTTTTTTTGCGCTAAGAGCCGAAAATAGGCGAACGCTACCGCGTCTTTGCTCTCGCTTCCGCTCCGCAAAAGCCGATCTAAATCGTGGGGAAAATTCTTATCGAAGGAAGAGAGCCGCGCACGTGCACGGGCGGCGCAAGCGGAGTCTGCGTTCACGAAAACCGTTTCCTGCCCGAGCGTGAGCTGACAACGGGTGGAAGTCAGCCGTGCGTCGCGGTCTTGAAAGGCGCGCACAAACGCCGTTAAAAACGCGTCCTGCGAGCCGTCGTAAAAATAAATCATAATTCCCCCGTGAGTGCGGAAAGGGCGGTTTCCGTATTGGAAAACATACTCAGCTGCATGGCGCCCCGTTGCGCTTCGCCCGCGGAGAGCAATCCGCGCACCGCATTTTCGTTTTCCGTGCCGAAGAACTTCCCGCTTGCGGTAATAAAGTGTCGGGCGCGTTTGAGCACTACGCGCATTTTGGCGAGATGTTCGAACGTGAGGTGCGTGTATCGGCGCGCTTCGGTGATTTTATATGCGCTTCGCAAGCCGATGCCGGGGACGCGGAGCAATAACTCCAAGGGGGCGCGGTTGACTTCCACGGGGAACAGGTGCATATTGCGA
>CAMWUS010000180.1 GCA_947177495.1 uncultured Clostridia bacterium | reverse complement strand
CTGTTGTTACGATCCCAAGAACTAAAACGTGCACTAGTGGAGCTTTTCCAGCAATGCGGACGTCCGCAGCGTTGTCGTAAAGGAATTCCGTCAGATGGTACAGGCGCTTCATGAAAACGGCATCGGCGTGATCATGGACGTCGTTTACAACCATACCTACGACGGCAACTCCAACTTGAACAAAATCGTTCCTTATTATTTCTATCGTTATACTTCGAGCGGCACCATGTCCAACGGTTCGGGCTGCGGCAACGAGACTGCTTCCGACCACGAGATGTTCCGCCGCTATATGATCGATTCCGTCACCCATTGGATGAAGGAATACCACGTAGACGGGTTCCGTTTTGACCTCATGGCGTTGCACGATATCGATACCATGCAGGCAATCGAAGAGGCGGTTCACGCAATTAACCCCAAGGCGCTCTTGTACGGCGAGGGTTGGACGGGCGGTACTTCCGAGCTTTCGACCGGCAAGCAGAGCACGCTTGCAAATCTCAAATCGCTCAATTCCAAAACCAAGACGAACGGCATCGCGATGTTCAACGACGTCATCCGCGACGCCATCAAGGGCAGCGTGTTCGATTCCAAGGATCCCGGCTTTGCAACGGGCGCAAAGGCGAGCGCTTCGGCGGGAATCCGTTTCGGTGTCAACGGCAGTGTGCGCAACTCGGCGTTCGGTGCAACCAACTCCTCGTGGGAAGCGCACAATCCCACCAACGTGGTCAACTATGCTTCCGCGCACGACAACAACACCTTATGGGACAGAATTTGCATTCTGTACGGAGATAAAGCGGAATCGTTCGACGAAGCTTGCTTAAAGCGCAACGCATTGTCGGCGGCGATCGTTCAAACCTCGTTGGGTATTCCGTTCATGCAGGCGGGCGAGGAAATGCTCCGCACTAAGAAGAATGCGGACGGTACCTATAACGAGAACAGCTACAATTCCACGGATAAGGTCAACAACCTCAATTGGAACGCGCTCACGCCCAATTCCGCGCAGAAGAGAATGTCTCAGTACTACAAGGGACTCATCGCATTCCGTAAGTCCTGTGCAACGCTTCGGCTTCCTACTTCGGAAGGGGTTTGCACGCTCGTGAAAGCGGAGGGTACGCTCATCGCGTTCACCATGACGCATCCCACGACGGGC
This sequence comes from uncultured Clostridia bacterium, assembly GCA_947177495.1. Taxonomy (GTDB): domain Bacteria; phylum Bacillota; class Clostridia; order Christensenellales; family Borkfalkiaceae; genus Gallimonas. The sequence continues at coordinate 2,007 of CAMWUS010000180.1, read as the reverse complement.
GAGCAGATTTTCGTGGTATACAACGCGGCGGAAACGGCGGCAAAGGTTACGCTTCCCGCAGGCAGTTGGGACTTGTATATCAGCGGTATGACGGCAGGCGCAACGGCGATCTCCACTGCGCACACGGGCGAGCAGGACGTGGCGGCAATCTCTTGCAGCGTGTACCGTAAGGCAAATTGAAACATTTTTCGAAAATTTTTCTGAATTCAGTTGACAAAATTCGAAAATGTGTTACAATATTAGGGTGAAAGGAAAAATTTTCCGCACACGGTAATACGCTCGCTTTTTCCTAAAGGGAGCTGAAAAAAACTTAAAAATTTTCGAACGGGGTACCCCGTTTCGCATTTGTATGACAAATGCGAAAAAAGAACATAATAGAAGAGCGCGGAGAATCCGCGCGACAAAACACCAAGGTTGGAACGCGAAAAGCGTCAACAAATAAAAAAACACCTATTCAGGAGGGAAGAAAATGAAGGCAAAAAAATGGGCTTGCATTGCTACCGCTGCCGTTATGACGGCTTCTTTGGCGGCAATTTTTGCAGGCTGCGGCGACACGGATGCAGACAAACTTACCGTTACTTGGTATAACGGGCGTAACGAGCTCAAAAAGGAAGAGGTTGAATCCGGTGCAAAAGTTACCGATTGGACGCCTACGAGAGACGGTTACGAGTTCAAGGGCTGGTATGAGGAAGCTTCTTTGTCCACGAAATTCGATTTCAACAAAGCGATCACGGAAAACACCTCGATTTATTCGAGCTGGTTGAAGACCGAGTACGTTGCAGATAGCAATGAATACTATGCAATCGGTACGGGCGCAGGCACGTTGAAAGACAGCGGTTGGAGCCACGCTCCCGAGTCGGCAGCACTGCATTTCACGAAGAACGAGGCGGTTACCAACGCAAACGAGTACACCGTTGAGCTCAGCATGTATGCGGGCGACAGATTCCAAATTACCCCCGGTAGCTGGTCGACGGGCAGAGCGGGTATCGGTAACTTCGAGGGCGTAGAGTATGCAGACTTCGAAGTAGGTCAGAACCCTTATAAGCCGGACGTGGCGGGCACAGCTGCCGATCAGGATTATGCGGTAGTTAAGAACGATAAGGGCGAAGTGGTATTCCATGGCGGTAACGAGAACGGCGATGCTGCAACCAACTGGAACATCATCGTAACCGAAGGTCACGACGGTAAATATAAGTTCACCTACCACACCTATCCCGGTCAGGAAGGCAACAACTATATCACTTGGGAGCTTAAAGAAGCCCTTCAACCCATGGCGGAAACCCATAAGATGTACCTTGTGGGAACCTATAAAGAGAATGTAAGCGATTGGCAGGATCCTGCAACCGACCGTATCTATTTCAACAAGAATGAAGACGGTACGTTCAGCTATTTCTTGACCGTTACGAGCGCAATGTTCCCTTCGTGGGGCGATGGCGAGCACGCTGAAGTCAAAATTAAAAACGAAATCAGCGGAAGCGACTACGGCGATAACGGCGGTAGCGCGAACATCAAGCTTGGCGAGGGTACTTGGTGCATCACCTACAATCCCGACGGGAACAAGGTTGCATATGCAAAGTGCGATTACTACGTGGTAGGTACCTTCCTTGACGGTACGAACGCAGTGAACTTCTCCGTAAAAGACGGCGTTACGCCCAAGCTTACGACCGCTGATAACGGCGCAACCTACACCGTAACCTTCACTGCGGAAGACGTAACGGGTAACAGCGCTTACTCCTGGATGAAGGATCAGAACAAGCCCGGCGTATGCGCAATCAAAGTTGTATTCGGCTGCGATCTTGGCATTAAAGACTGGTTCGCTGATAACGCACACAACGGCGATAACTTCTACCTTACTGCGGGCGAGCACACCGTTACCCTTACGGTTGACGGCGGCGCAGTGACCGTTTCCTAAGTAAACAATTGCGGCGAACTCCCCCGCCGAGTGCGGGGGAGGGACGCTACATAAACGGAGGTAATTATGAAGAAATTCGGCAAAATTGCTTGCCT
>CAMWUS010000179.1 GCA_947177495.1 uncultured Clostridia bacterium | reverse complement strand
CGACAACTTAAAATCCGATCTTTCCAAAATGGTACAGCGCGAGCTCAACTTCGCCATCGTCGACGAGGTCGACTCCATTTTGGTGGACGAAGCGAGAACGCCGCTTATCATTTCGGGCAAGGGGGAACAATCCTCCTCGCTGTACGAGCAGGTCGATAAATTCGTTCGCACTTTAGAGGGCGGCTTTGACGACGACTTGAAAGAGGCGGAAGAAGAGAACCGCAAAAAGAAGAAGGAGAAGGTTTCGGGCGCGGCAAAGGTCGCTATGGCGGAAGAGCTCAACTGGGACTACGTCATCGAACGCAAGGACAAGCAGGTACAGCTCACCGAGTTCGGCGCGGAGAAGGCGGAAAAGTACTTCGGCGTGGAGAACATCGCCGACGTTGCGCACTCCACGCTCAACCACCACATTCAACAGGCGCTCAAAGCGCATAAGTTGTTCCACCTCAACGAGCAATACATTATCAACGAGGGCGAAATCGTCATCGTAGACGAGTTTACCGGTCGTCTGATGATCGGTCGCCGCTATTCCGACGGTTTGCATCAGGCAATCGAAGCCAAAGAGGGCGTGAAGATTCGCGAGGAAAACAAGACCTACGCGACGATCACTTTCCAAAATTATTTCCGTCTCTACAAAAAGCTTTCGGGCATGACGGGTACCGCTAAGACGGAGGAAGGGGAATTCCGCACCATTTACTCTTTGGACGTTATCGAAATTCCCACCAACAAGCCCGTACAGCGAGTGGATATGCACGACAGAATTTTCGCTTCCGTAGAGGGCAAGAAAAAGGCGATCGTACGCGAAATCGTAGAACGGCACGCGAAAGGGCAACCCATTCTTGTGGGTACCGTTTCCGTAGACAAGTCGGAAGAGATTTCCCGTTTGCTCATCCGCAACGGGGTACAGCATAACATTTTGAACGCAAAGAACCACGCACGCGAGGCGGAAATTGTCGCGCAGGCGGGGCGTTACGGCGCGGTGACCATTGCAACCAACATGGCAGGGCGCGGTACCGATATTCTTTTGGGTGGTAACCCCGAGTACCTTGCCAAAAAGCGGATGCGCGAAGAGGGCGTTTCCCACGAGGACATCGAGCTGATTACCGGTTTCGGCGAGCTTGACGAGGAGAAACAAAAGCTGAAAGAGCGCTACGAGAGCTTGCTCGCTTCCTACAAGGAAAAGACCGACGAAGAAAAGGAAAAGGTGATCGAGGCAGGCGGGCTCTGCATCATCGGTACGGAGCGGCACGAATCCCGCCGTATCGACAACCAGCTGCGCGGTCGTTCCGGTCGTCAAGGCGACAAGGGTACTTCCATTTTCTTCCTGTCTCTCGACGACGATTTGATGGTTCGTTTCGGCGGCGAGCGCATGATGCACATGAAGAAGATGTACGCGATGGCGAAGATGGAGGACGACGAAAGTTTGGAATCCAAACTCCTTTCCCGTCTCATCGAGTATGCGCAGAAGCAAATCGAGGGCAGAAACTTCGGTATCCGTAAAAACGTGCTTCAATACGACGACGTTATGAACAAACAGCGTATGATTATGTACGCGGAGCGCATGAAGGTCATTCGCGGAGAGGACGTGCACGAGCAAATTCTCAAATATATTCCCGACTACGTAAAGCAGGTGGTTGGCGACGCGGTGAATACCGACGATATGCCCGAAAAGTGGAACGAGGACGATTTGAACGCCGCAATCGAGCAGTATCTCATTCCCGAGGGCACCAACTATATCACCCGCGAGCGGCTTGAAAAGTGGGATTACGACGTTGCCATTAAGAAGATTTCCGACAAGACGATACAGTGCTACGAGGAGAAAATTGCAACTATTCGCGACGAGCTTCACCTCGACTTCGCGGAAATGGAGCGCAGAATGCTCCTTCGCGTGGTAGATAACAACTGGATCGACCATATCGACGCGATGGATCAGCTCCGCAAGGGTATCGGACTTCGCGCCGTGGGACAGAGCGACCCCGTAATTGCGTATAAGCAGGAAGGTTTTGCTATGTTCGACGAAATGGTCGAGCGCATTCAGGAGCGTACCGTTCGCTTCCTGTTGAAGTGCGTGGTGCGCGCGGAAGCAAGACCCGTACAGCGTATTTTCCCCACGGGACCCAAGCCCGCACAACAGCCCGCCGCTCCTACTTCCGCTCCCGCGGAAAGCGAGCAAAAGCCTGTTGAGCAGCCTGCTGAAAAACCCGTGCAGACGATGCAAACGGACATGGCTATGCCCAAAGAGGTAAACGTAGACGCGTTGCAGACGAGCGGGGACACGAAGTACAATCCCGCTACGGTGAAGAAAGCCAAAAAACCCGGTCCCAACGATCCTTGTCCTTGTGGCAGCGGATTGAAATACAAGAAGTGCTGCGGAAAGCCTTAACCAAACTAACATGGGGTAGCGTGGCTACCCCGTATTTTTGTCTATTAAATTTGGGAAGGATAGGATATGTTTAAAGCAGACGATTACAGATTAAAAATAAAAGACCTTGAAGAAACGCTCGGGGAAGCCAAATACGCGCTCGATATCGACAACATTTCGGCGCGGTTGAAAGAGCTACGCGAGGAACAGGAAAAGCCAGAAGTTTGGCAGGACTTGGAGCGTTCCGCAAAAATCGGGCGGGAGATTTCTTCCATAGAGGGCAAGATTTCCTCTTACGAGACGGGCAGAAAAGCGCTTGACGACGCGAACGAAATCGTAGACCTCATCGAAGAGACGGAAGAGGAAGAGCTTGTTCCCGAGCTCGATAAGATGATGGCGCGCGCGGAAAAGGACATCGAGGAAATGCGCATTCGCGCTTTGCTTCGCGGAAAGTACGACGCGTCCAACGCCTTGCTTGCGCTCCACGCAGGCGCGGGCGGCACGGAAGCGTGCGATTGGTGCGCCATGCTTTACAGAATGTATTGCCGCTATGCCGAAACAAACGGCTTTAAGGTGACGGAAATCGACCGTCTTCCCGGCGACAGCGCGGGGTTGAAATCGGTGGATTTTAAGGTGGAAGGCGAAAACGCTTACGGGTATCTGAAAGCGGAAATCGGTGTTCACCGCTTGGTGCGCATTTCTCCGTTCGACGAGGCGGCGCGGCGGCACACGTCGTTCGCCAGTCTCGACGTTATGCCCGAGATAAAGGACGATATCACAATTAAAATCAATCCCGACGATA
>CAMWUS010000178.1 GCA_947177495.1 uncultured Clostridia bacterium | reverse complement strand
CTCGGGCGTGCTCGGGAAATGAAAGCTCCCGTAAACCGTCTCCGCTTTGAGAAGGGGGAAGCCCTCTTTTTCGGTAAAGCTCACGGCCGTAAGCTCTTCCCACTTTAAAAACATACACTCGGCACGGTTTTTCTCTTTCCAGTAAATACCCTGCTCGTAAAAGCAAAGCAAGCTCTTTGCCGCGGTGAACGACAGCGTTGCGCGCCCGAGCACGAATGCGCCGAACACACTGAGCATGGAACCTGCGGCAACGTTCCACCAAATCGCTGCGGGAATGCCACCCACAAGCATAATGCCGCCGAGCGCCATAAACATGAGCGCGCGGGTGCGTGCCCGCCTGTCGGGAAAAGCAAACTTGCGCAAAGCGTTGTATTTGGTATTGTTCCCCTCTTGTGGAAGCTCGCCGAGAAGCTCCAACCCGTGTTCCTTTAAGGTGCGGTACAGGCGTTCTTTCGCCTCCGTTTGAATGAGCGCGGGCGGATCGCCCGGCTTGTACTTTCCCTTTTTACCGACGTACTTTAAAGGCACTTCGAGCACCACGCACCACTCGCCCTTTTCGCGGGGCTTGCGGCGGGAACATACCGAAAAGAAACGCATTTCCGCATAGGGCACGCTCACGCTTTTCCCTTCCCCGTCTTCCGCGTGAAGAACGATGCCGTTTTCTTCGAACGTGCAAAAAGTTCCGTCGCCCGCGAAGAACGTGTTTTCGCCGTCCAATCTCTCGCGGAAATCCAACTCCGCTTTATACAGATTATCGGAAAGCTTACTTAAAACAAAAGAGAGTGCGGCGCACACGAGCGCCCCGCCGCCGAACGCACCCGTTAGAATATAGAGCAAACGCCTAAGCGCTTCCCCGCCGTCTTTCAGCTCGCTTACCACAACGGTGATTACCGTACCGATGAGCAACAACACGGCGGCAAACCCCAAAATTACGGTGAGAATGCCCGCCGCAACACTGTTGCGTTTTAATCTTTTCAGCGTTTTGATACGCTTCCCCTCGTCCGCGGGAAGCGGAACGGTTTTGTAGCCCATACTGTCTCCTAAACCTTAAAATATGCCGAAACGCGCCGCAAAGCGCGTTTTTTTCAGCGTGACTTAAAGAAATGCGCGCGCTTCCACCAAACGAAAAAGAAGAGCGTTAATACCTGCAACGGAATGCCGATGAGGAAAATCAACCAGAAATTATACAGCCCGAACGGGAGCGCCGCGGTGCAATAAATACAGGCGAGCGCCGTCCAGATAAGCACGGAGATAGAAACCACCCGCACCACCTTATAACCCCATACGCAACTGAATACCAATACAACGATTGACGAAACGGGCACTGCGTAGAGGAACGCGAGCCATAAATACTGCAAGCCCGGTTTAAAAATGCCGATAATCACGAACAACGCGACCGCAACCAACCAGCAAAGCCCCACCGAGCAGGCAATTATAATAAGCCTACGAAGTGCGCGGGTATTGCGGGGCACGATCTCCTTTTCGTGGTGCTCGCGCACCAAATCGTCCACAGAAACGTGAAAAAGATCGGCGAGTTGGACGAGAATGCGCACGTCGGGAATTCCGTTTCCCTGTTCCCACTTGGAAACGGATTTATCCGAATAATTCAGCACGTCCGCAAGCTCCAACTGCGTCATGTTCGCCATTTTCCTGAGCCGCGTAATATTTTGCCCGATAATGGTGGCAAGCGTATCGTTTTCCATGCTTGCATAATACCACAATTTACAACACTTGTCAACGGTTCTACTGTGAGTAGAATGTGATATTTTAACTCTACTCCGCGAAAAAGAGAGGATAGAGACGATTTTACAATTAGTAGGTTGCCTTTTGAACTCCGCCGCATTATAATACAAGTGAAAAAACTTGCTTGCAAGGGTTTTTGAACGCCGTATTCAAACTTTAATGCGTTTTGCGTTAGCAAAACAGCGGCGCCAAAGCGACGCAAAAAAATCTTTGATTTTTGCATTGCTATGTTATAATGAAGTTGCAAGCAAGGCTTGCCGAAATCCGCTTGAAACGGGTGGTTCCCAGCCGCTCGTTTTTACTCTCCAATGTTTAACCCCTGCCGTTTACGCGACAGGGGTTAATTTTTTTACTTATGCAATTCTCACCTTATAAAATTGGTATATACCTTCTCGTTATGGGGCGCCTCTATTCCCTTTTGTTTGCCCGCTTCGATGCACTTTAACAGCCACGCCATATTTTTGCCGATATTGCGCATGGTCATAATGCCTTCCTTGTCCTGTTGCACTTCTTCGGGCTCTTTGCCGTGTACGGCGTTCCAATAAGTAGAAGAAACGATGGGCATGGAATTGATGCTGAAATACTTATTGATCACGTCCATAGAAGCAGTCGTACCCGCGCGTCTTGCGCTTACGACTGATGCCGCAGGTTTAAACTTGAAGTGTCTGCTGCCCGAATAGAACAGGCGATCCATCACCGTGAGGAGACGTCCGCTCGGGTGCGCATAATAGACGGGCGAACCGAACACGAACCCGTCGCAAGTTTCCGCTTTAGCGGCAATCTCGTTTACGATATCGTTAAGTACGCATTTTTTCAAATCTCTGCATCTGCCGCAAGCAAGACAGTCGGAAAGCGGCGCGTTTCCGATAAACACCGTTTCCGTTTCGATTCCTTCTTCCTTTAAAGCGCGCGCCACTTCCTCGAGCGCGGTACCCGTGCAACCTTTCTCCCGCGAACTGCCGTTTACAAGTAAAACTTTCATAAAATCCCCTTCCTGATTTTTTCTCGATTATATCACACCCCCGCCCGAATTGCAACGGTTTTAAACTTACTTGCCACAAAAGCACAAATAAGGAAAAGCGGCTTGATATTCCAAGCCGCTTTTTGTTGTTATGTTACTCTTCGATATTTCCGTCGTACGTCGCGTCGAAATAATCTAAAGGATTGACCGCTTTTCCGTTGACGCTCACTTCGAAGTGAAGATGAGGACCGTCATGGGCTTCCGAGCCGTACACTTCCGCAACGGTTGCAATCACCTGACCGCTCTTGACGGTTGCGCCCACTGCAATTTCCGTGACGGGTTCCACATAGCAACACCGCGTCTTTAAACCGTTGCCGTGGTCTATTGTAATATAGTTACCACTCGTACTGTTATATCCAACCGTCTCAACTATGCCGTCCGCCATGGCGTACACTTCCGTAC
>CAMWUS010000177.1 GCA_947177495.1 uncultured Clostridia bacterium | reverse complement strand
TTCATAAGAGGCGCCACGGTTTCACCGCTCTACGATTTCTTAATATCGCTCTGCACGTGTCCTGCGCCTTTGTCGTTCGTAGAGAACGGATAGACCTTCTTTCCCTTCCAAGAAATGCTAGAAGTAAATTTCTTCATGGCAGGGGTAAAGGAATTCCACCAAACGGGCGTTCCCAAAATGATGACGTCGTATTTAGAGGCGTCGACGGACAGCGGCACGATCTGCGGTAAATATCCGCTTTCGATTTCCCTTTTGGCAAGTCCGAGAAGCACATCTAAATCGTCGGGATAGGTTTTTAAGGTGCGAATTTCCGCAATATCTGCCCTAAGCGCTCTGGCGATTCGCTTTGCCATAGCGCGCGTATTTCCACTAAAAGAATAATATACGACTAGTCTTTTCATGATTCTCTCCTAATGAGCGTATCTATCATAACACATTTGGCGAATTTTGTAAATATTTTTTCTATGAAACAATAAAATTTTTCAATAAAAAGTGGCAAGTTCTTGTTCGGGAGGCGTCGAATAGTCGATTGCCGTGGCTTTTAATACGGGACCTTCTTGCTTATATACCTTATGGTACTCGAAGTCGATGCGCGCCGTCAGCTCCACCCAATCGCGTGTGCGGAACGGTGCGTTGCTTGCGTGAAGACATACGAGCCCGCTGTATGCGATGTCAGCTTCACAGCAGGTCATAATGTGCCGCCCGACCACAATGGTACCCGCTTTTAACTTTTTGTCTACGGCGACAAGCCCTTTAAAACGCACCATTTTTCCGACGTATTTTTGCGTGTTCTCCACAAGGTCTCGGTAGAAAAACGCGTAATCTCTATCTGCGATTTCTATGATTTTCGCGTCTATATCGTAAGGAAGCGGATCTTCGATTTCATCGTAAACCGCTTTGCCACCCTCGTATTCGTATACGATGTCGGGACGGCGCGAAATGGCTCTTATAATCTTATGGAATTCTTCTTGAGAAAATTCGTTGCGGAAGCGATTAAATACCACCATGTCCGCGTATTGCACCTTGTCGAACACAAGTTGGCGCATATTTTTATTGTAGCTTAAAAAGCTGTCAGCCGCAAAAAACGTCATTACTTGCGCGATAGCCCAACCGTCCGGCATCGCGTCGAAGAAATCGTTAAGCTCGCGCATACCGTTCCATTCTACAACCACGCGCTCGGGGTTGTGCTTTTGCATGAGCGATTCGAACGCGGCAAGCGAGATTTCCTCGGGCGGAAGCACTTCAATGCAATAATCTTTCACGGAAAAACGGGACGGTTCGTATTCCTCTTCCCCCTCTTCCAAAACCAACAGAAGCGTCTTTTCACCCGAATCGAAGCGCTTGTCTTCAAACGTCTCTTGTATGAATTTGGTTTTCCCCGACTCCAAAAAACCGAGGAAAAGATAGACAGGTATTTCCTTCATAAATTATCCCAAAAACAACTGTTGCAATTTTTCTTCTTTTAAATCGCACCCGATTACGCACAAACGCCCCGTTACCATGGGCTGCCCCGCGCGCACGTCGGGCTCGTCGGGTACGTAGTCGAAATACAGCCACCCGCTTTCACCGTCTACAATGCCTTTCGCGCGGAGAACGTTCCCGTACTCGCCCGAAGCAAGCGCTTCGAGCGCCGCATTCAAGCCGCTTTGCGTGAACTTCTTTGCCGTTTCAACGCCCCAGCTTGTAAAGATTTCGTCGGCATGATGGTGCCCGTGATGATGTTCGTGTTCGTGGTCGTGGTCATGGTCATGGTGATGACAGCCGCAGTCACAGTCCTCATCGTGTTCGTGGTGGTGATGATGCTCATGATCATGGCAACCGCAGTCGCAGTCATCGTCATGTTCATGGTGATGATGGTGTTCGTGTTCTTCCCCAAGTTCGTGATGATGCTCATGGTCATGATGGTGACAACCGCAGTCACAGTCTTCACCGTGCTCATGATGATGGTGATGTTCGTGCTCGGCTTCTTCCTTTAAGCGGTCAAGCTCCGCCTGCAAATTATCGGTCTGTTGCATAGCGGCGAGAATTTCTTTGCCGTTCAGCTTTTCCCAATCGGTGCTTACAAGAGTCACGTTTGTATGCTCTTTTAAAAGCTTGATTGCCTCCTGCGTTTTTGCATTGTCCGCGGTGTGCGAAAGCACGATGCAACTTGCATTCTCCACTTGGTCGAGGAAGAATTCGCCGAAGTTTTTCAAATACATCTTGCACTTTTTCGCGTCCACCACGGTGCAGAACACATTGAGCTTACTATTTGGAACAGCCGCCCGCTCTACCGCTTTAATCACGTCGGAAAGCTTGCCCACGCCGGAAGGCTCGATTATAATACGGTCGGGCGCATATTTTGCGGCAACCTCTTTTAAAGCGGCGGCAAAATCGCCCACGAGCGAACAGCAGATGCAGCCGCTGTTCATTTCGGTAACCGCAATTCCCGCGTCGCGCATGAACCCGCCGTCGACGCCGATTTCGCCGAACTCGTTTTCAATGAGTACGACTTTTTCGCCGTTATACGCCTCGGCAATCAGCTTTTTAATTAAAGTCGTTTTACCCGCGCCTAAGAAGCCCGAGAAAATATCGATTTTCGTCATAACGTCTCCTTTTACTTAAAACGCCCAATTCCCGTTTTTAAAGATTTGCACGCGTTCGCCGTTTTTGGTAATTCCGACAATATCGAGATCCTTGCTACCAATCATGAAATCCACGTGAATCACGCTGTCGTTAATGCCCTTTTTCGTGAGCTCATCTTTGCTCATGTTCTCGTACCCGCGCACGCAGTTGGTGAACCCATGCCCGAGCGCCAAGTGGCAGCTTGCGTTTTCGTCGAACAGCGTGTTGTAGAAAAGTATGCCCGAATTGTTGATAGGCGAATCGTAAGCAATCAAGGCGCATTCGCCGAGCATTTTCGCGCCATCGTCCATAGCGATCATCTTTTCAAGCAGTTCTACGTTCTTTTCCGCCTTCACTTCGACGACCTTTCCGCCCTCGAAGCGTACGGAGAAGTTTTCGATGAGCTCGCCCTGATAGGAAAGCGGTTTGGTGGAATACACAATACCGTCTGCGTCGCCCGCTTTGGGAGAAATGAATATCTCTTCCGAGGGAATGTTGGGGTTGAAGTATCTTCCCTTTAAACTCTCTTCACCGCCTCCCATAAACAACGCGCCGTCGATGAGCCCTACTCTGAAATCGGTA
>CAMWUS010000176.1 GCA_947177495.1 uncultured Clostridia bacterium | reverse complement strand
GAAGTATTCTCCGCCGAAGTGACTTCGGAAGCCGAGCGGCAAGCGAAGCGTTCCCCTCTCGACGATCTTGCGGGAAGACTCGATTTACAGAACGAGCTTATCATTACCGTAGACGGCGAAGACACGCGCGATATCGACGACGCGATTTCCATTCAAAAGAACGGTGAAAAATATTCGCTCGGCGTACACATTGCCGACGTTTCGCATTATGTAAAACGCGGTAGCATTCTTGACAATGAAGCCTTTAAGCGCGGGACGAGCGTCTATTTCCCCGATCGGGTTCTGCCGATGCTCCCCGCCGCACTTTCCAACGATATTTGTTCGCTCAACGAAGGCGTACCCCGCCTTACTTTATCTTGCCTAATAACGCTCGACAAAAACGGTAAGGTGCTGAGTAAAATGATAAAACCGAGTATTATTTGCTCCCGCCACCGCATGACGTAAACGGAAATTACCGCAATCGCAAACGGTGACGAAATGGCCGTGCAAAAGTATCCCGATTTGGTGGAATTCGTTCGTCTTGCAATGGAACTCACCAAAATTTTAAAGGCGGCACGCGAGCGGCGCGGCGGAATCGACCTCGACGTAAAGGAAGCTAAAATTTTATACCACAATGGGGAAATTTCCATTCCCGATTACGAGCGCACGCTCTCCCATGAGATGATCGAGCAGTTTATGGTGCTTGCCAATGAATGCGTGGCGACGATCATGACCGAAAAAGGCATGCCCTTCGTGTATCGTATTCATGAGCGCCCGAGCGAAGAAAAGGCGCGAGATTTTTGCGATTTCTTGCGAGGCGCGGGAATAAACGTAAAATTTGACCCCGAGAACGTAGCTCCCGCGGATTACCGTTTGCTGTTACAGGAGTTGGAAAGCTCCCCGCTCTACTCGCTTGTAAACCGTGTCATGCTGCGCTCCATGATGAAGGCGGTTTACTCACCCGAGAATGTCGGACACTTCGGGCTTGCTTCCGAATGCTATTGCCACTTTACTTCCCCCATTCGCCGCTATCCCGATTTGTGCATTCATAGGATTATTAAAGATAGTTTCATAAACGCCGAACAGACCAAAGAGAAGTATAAGGCGGTAGTGACAAGCGCAGCGGCGCAATCTTCCGCTTGCGAGCGAAACGCGACGGAAGCGGAACGGGAAGTAGACGCGCTGTATACCGTAGCCTATATGCAGGACAAGCTTGGTGAGGAATACGAAGCCGTCATTTCGGGCATTACCTCGTTCGGCATCTTTGCGGAACTCAAAAACACCATCGAGGGGCTGATTCCTTTGGAGACATTGCCCGACGACAACTACGAATTTTTAGAAAACCGCTATACTCTTCGCGGAACCCGCAATTCGTTTCATCTCGGAGAACTCATTCGTATTCGCGTAACGTGTGTGGACTGGGGATTGCGGCGGGTGCAGTTTGCCTTTCTTGAAAAGCTTGCCGAAGGAGACAGGAAATGAAGGTCATCGCAGTGAATAAGTCCGCTTCTTTCGAATATTTCATAGAGGACAAATACGAAGCGGGAATCGTGCTTGAAGGCAGTGAAGTAAAATCATTGCGCGCGGGAAAAGCCTCGCTCGGAGAAAGCTTTTGCGAAATCCGCGGCGGAGAAATTTTTCTTAAAAATATGCATATTGCTATTTACGATAAGAGCGGTGCGTTTAGCACACGCGATTCTCGCAAGGATCGGAAACTGCTCCTGCACAAAATAGAAATTTCGAAAATTGTAGGACGGGTCAACGAAAAAGGATATACCCTCGTCCCTCTCAAAATTTATTTGAAAGACGCGCTTGTTAAAGTGGAAGTTGCCCTTTGTAAAGGGAAACATACTTACGATAAAAAACGCACCCTTATGGAACGGGATACGAAACGTGCTGTAGACCGTGAAGTAAAAGAACTATTTCGTTAATAAACACATATAGAGGCTGTTATGCAAAACTACAAAAAAGAAACACTCTGCGTACAAGCAGGCTACCGTCCCAAGACGGGCGAGAGCCGCATTCCCCAAATTTGCCAAAGCACCACTTTCTTTTACGGCGATACGCAAAACATGGCGGATTTATTTGACCTAAAAGCCGAAGGCTTCTTCTACTCCCGCCTTGCAAACCCCACGGTTGAAGTACTTGAAAAGAAAGTAGCGGCGCTCGAAGGCGGCGTATACGGCATCGGCTGTGCTTCGGGCATGTCCGCCGTATTGCTCACCGTAATGACGCTTTGCGAAGCGGGCGACAACGTTGTCTGCGCAAGCGAGATTTACGGCGGTACATATAACCTTTTCTCCGTAACGCTTCCTAAATTCGGCGTTGAATGCCGTTTCTTCGATGCAAACGCTTCGGCTGAAAACATCGAAGCGCTCATCGACGACAGAACGAAGATGGTATTTGCCGAAACGATTGCAAACCCCGCAATCGTTGTGTTGGACTTCGACAAGCTTTCTAAAATTTGCAAAAAGCACAGCGTTGTGTTCGCGGTGGATAATACCTTGGCGACCCCTATCCACTGCCGCCCGATCGAATACGGCGTGGATATCGTCATTCACTCTACCACGAAATACATGGACGGTCATGCGGCGGCGCTTGGCGGCATGATTGTAGACGGCGGGCATTTTACTTACAAGGGCAATAAACGCTATCCCGCTTTCAACACGCCCGATGAGAGTTACCACGGGCTTGTTTACGGCGAACTCCCCGTCGCGTTCGGCACCAAGTGCCGCGCACAAATGATGCGCGATACAGGCGCAATTATGAGCCCCCAAAACGCATTCTTAACCTATATCGGCAGCGATACGCTCGCCCTCCGCATGGAGCGCACGAGCAAGAATGCCCAAGAGGTTGCCCTCTTCCTTTCACGTCATCCAAAAGTTGAATGGGTACGGCACCCCTCATTGCCCGATAATCCCTACCACGCGCTTGCGGAAAAGTACTTAAACGGCGGCGCGGGCGGCATGATGAGTTTCGGCATTCGCGGAACGGCAAAGGACTGCGCACGCTTTATGGAGAAATTACAGCTGATTACGCAGGAAACGCACGTGGCGGACGTAAGAAGCTGCGTTCTTCACCCCGCTTCCACCACCCACCGTCAGCTTTCGGAAGAACAGCTCCGCGAAGCGGGCATTCCCGCAAATCTTGTACGCCTCTCCGTCGGAATCGAAAACGTGTCCGATATCATAACCGATTTGGAGCAGGCG
>CAMWUS010000175.1 GCA_947177495.1 uncultured Clostridia bacterium | reverse complement strand
CTCCCGCCCTGCCCTTCATTTGTGATTAGCTCTCGGTGATACCCGTAAGCATCGCCTGTCCGCAGGGGCGGTAGCAAAGAAGCTCCGCGTACTTCACGAGCGTAGCCGTATAGACGGGCTTGCCGGGGATCTGCTTCAAAATTTTGCCGTCCTCGCCTTCGAGCCACTGCCAATCGCAGAGTTGGTGAAGTCCGAAGTCGTCGGTGTTGATGAGATACATCGTACCCGCGGGGCAGAATCTATCCGCAAGCACGGGAATGCCGTTGAACGAAACGGTGCGGTAGCCCCCTTCGAGCTCCATCGTCTCGTTCTTGCGGTATTCCGAAAGCGCCTTGATGAGCGCACGGCGCACCCCGCGCGAGCACACGATAAAGTTGATTCTGCCGCCCGAGGCTTCCTCCACTTCGTCGATTGCCGTCTGCAACGCCTCCTCGGTAATCGTGCCCACCTGCTTTTTCACGTACGGTTTGAGCCAAGGGTTGTCCGAACGTTTTACGCCGTACAGCGTTGCGGAATCGGAAAAGATTGCGCCAAGCCCCGTGATTTCCAAGTTGTGGGAATTTTGCATGCAAATCGTGTAATCCTTTGCGGTGGAAAGAAGCGCGTCGTCGAACGTGACGTATTTATTCGCCGCGTCGATTGCGGTGATTTGCTTGCCGCTCGCAACGCGTACGCCCGCGTCGTTGTAAATGTCTACGATCATGCCTACCGCGAGATTGCGTACGTCGTCCACCGACACGTATGCGCCGTGGTTGGCGGCAACGGTGGCAAGCGTGCCCGAGCCGTCGCCGAAGAGCATTCTGCCGAAGTTGAAGGAAGAGCTCTTCACCAACCCGTCCATCTCCTCGTTGAGCAGGTTGACGAACGCGCCGTCGTTGCTCTGCGAAGCGCGAATCGCCTTATCGGAAATTTCAATCGTTCCGTAAAGGTTTTTGAGGGTGGCGACGAACTGCGCGTACTGATTGCCGCTCGCCTTAGGCAGCGCGCCCTCTTCCGTGCCCGCGCCCACGCCGCCGTTCACGCCGTAGCGCACGGTCTTGCGCACGTCTCTGCCCCATACGTCCGAGCTCGTTTGCCCGATTGCCGCAAGCAAGGGGTTTGCCGCTTTGTTGAGCTGATCGCTCACCACGTCCAAATAATAAGATTTCAAAACGTTATCTGCCGTTTGAGTGGTTACCATTTTTTTCTCCTTAAAAGCTTAAAATTTTTGATTGCGAAGATAGCCGAGCGCCATGTCGCCCGCTTCGCGGATATTTTTGGGCTTGCGGGCGGGAGCGGTCACTCCCGCACCGCCGTCCGTCATGAGCGGAACCTTCTGCGCGGGCGGAATGTCCTCCGCGACGGTTTCGCTCTTTCGTGTTGCGCTCCCCAAATCCGCGTTCCCGCTTTGCGGAGCGGATTCTTCCAACGCTTTTAGCTTTTGACTGCGACGGGTAAATTCCGCTTCCAGCTCCTTATAGGCGCGCATGAGGGCGTCTACGCTCTTGAATTTCCCCAAATTCGCCTGCGCCGTGCTTTGCGCTTCGCCTGTTGCGGGCGCGGCTGCCGCCTGCGCTTCGGGATTCTCCGTCTTGTTTTCCTCTTCCACGATTATGCTCCTTTGCGGCGATGGGATTCGAGGTGGCGCACAATCCTCTCCTTCACCGCTTTGTCCTCCTCCCCGCCCGAAAGCAGGGCGCGCGTGTGTTCGGCGATGTGCAGAGCATGGTCGTCGTAGCTCTCCGCCTCCACGTCGCGTTGCGCCAGCAAGAGATTTTCCCGCTCCGCTTTTCTTAAATGCAATTTGGAAATATCCCTTGCGTTCTCGAACGAACCGTAACCGAGCGCGTCTAACACGCGGTTGCGCGTATCGTCCGAAAGCTTGCCGTCCTCTTCCCGCAAAAGCCCCTCTTTGAGAAGATACAAAACGTCCTCCCGAATTTCGTCGGGGCTTTTCTCGTATCCCGCCTCGAACTGCACGTCGTCCGACGAGATCTCGCTCGAAGAAAAGCACACAAGCTCGCTATATCCGCCCACGCCCGTCATGCGGAGAATACGCTTTGCGCCCGCGAACTGTTTGTAAAGGTGCAGAATCTGTTTGCCCGCTTCCTTAATCGCCCGCTCGATGCTCTCCATGCTCGCCTGCATACGGTTGGTGTCCTGATCGAGGAGAAGCTGTAATCCGATGCCCGACGTAACGTTGGTGGGATTTGCCGAATTGCGCGAAATTTGGCTCATGCCCGACACGAGAACGAATTCCTCCGAAAGCCGCTCCTCCTCTTGCTCGAACTCTTGGGGAACCTTTCCGCAATCGAGGAATTCGGGAATAGCGGAACCCTGACGGTAAACGAGCACTTTCCCGGGATACAGCCCGTCCTCCGCCAGCTCGTCCGCGTCCACCGAACCGTCCTCCACCGCAATCACGCCCGCCGACAGTCGGTTTAAAAATTCGTGCTTACGGTTTCGAACCGTGTTGTAAGCCCGTTGCAGCGGTATCATGCGGTCGACGACGGACGTTCCGAAAAACGCCCCCGCAAGCGGAATACACGTTTGCCGAATAAACGGCAGCACGCGCTCTCCGCGGTCCCCGTTGCGGTAAGGCAATTCCCCTTCGAACAGGAGCTTGTCCCCCGCAACAATTTCCAAACGCCCGTTGGGGAATTCCCCGTTCGGACGGGTATAGCGTTCTATCAAAATTTCCGCGTTTTTCGCGGCGGGACGGAAATTGCCGTCGGAAGGCATTTTCCAGTCGCTCGGCGCGGAATAGGGCGCGAGGGAAAACTCCCCGATACTGCGCCCCGCAATTTTCACCCCGAAGCGGTCGAATATCTCCGACACGGGCACTGCCTTGGCGTGAATGATACTCTGCACCTCTTCCATGCTCTCCGCCGTCAGGGAGTCGGGATAAATTTCAAACGGCGAAAGCGCCACGATATTCACGTCGCCCTCGTGGATGGAATGCCCCGTTTCGTCCGCGCCGATGACCTTGCCGTCGTCGAAATTCCACACCACCTTATAAAACGCCGTGCCGCACGACTCCGACCAAAGGGTGGCGCGCGCCACGATTTTATCGAGGTCCAAGCGGTTTTTCACCGATTTGATAATATTCGAACACAGCCGCGCCGTCCTTACGTCCTCGTCCGTGTCGGAAAAGGCGCGCACGGTAAGCGTGGGGCGCACCTTGGAAAGCCGCGCGATACGCGTATCCACGGTGGGCGC
>CAMWUS010000174.1 GCA_947177495.1 uncultured Clostridia bacterium | reverse complement strand
TGTTCTTACCGTTTACCGTATGCACGCCGTTCGCTACGCTTACTGTTACTTTGTTTCCTAACTCGTCTGCGTTCCAGCCGTCTGCCGTTGCGGGAAGTACGCTTTCAGATTCGGGAAGAGTAATTACAGGAGGAGTTACGATAACTTCGCCTTCGGGCATATCGCCTTTCACGTTTGCAATCGTAATATCAGCCGTAACGCCAAATTTGAAAGGAATACCCTCTGTTGCGCCTGCATAGGTCGTGTAGGAAACGCCGTCCAATACGTCGGTTACGATTTTAACGATTTCCGCCATGGTCTTAGCGGGGATTTCCTTATCGCCGTCTTTCTTCGCACCGAAGCCGAAGTAGTTCACGTACATCTTGCTACGATACAAGAAGTCTTCCCCCTTGCTCGCGTTGAAGTTCCACTGCAAATCGCCGTGGGCGAATTTCGTGAAGCCCTTCATGTAGCCGTTTACTACGGCAACAACTCCGTTCTTGGAAGCGGTACCGTTGGTGATCTTTTCCGCAAGGCTTGCTACGTTGTAGATATACTTGAAGTCGTTAACGAAATCGGAAAGGGTTCCATTCGCAGCCTTATATGCGACCTGAATCAGCAAATCGTCGACCGCCTTAGGAAGCGTTACTTCCGCTTCGTTGAATTTCTCCACAAGGAAGCAGACATAGAAGCTTTGCATCCAGTTGTTGCCGGAATTCAATACCGTTGCTTTTCCGGAGTCGTCTGCGTCGATATACTTATCGCCGCGGGCGGTTGCATAAAGCGCAGCCATGAGCTCCGCCATAGCCTCTTCGCCCGTGAAGGTCTTCATGTCGCCCTTTACCTTAATCGTTTTAATGGTAAGGTTCGCGAGCGCGTCGTTTGCTTGAAGCGTAGCCATATCGGTGTCGAATTGATCCCAAGCGGTAATCAAGGAATCGCCGACCTTCGCTTTTACGGCAGCTTGCTGCTCTGCGGTGAGTTTCGCAAGCTCTACCTTGAAGGTTCTGTAAGCTTCGAGCTCGTTGCCGAGATATCCCGTGATTGCCGCCGATTCGGTATGCCAGCCCTTGACAACCGTCGCGTTGCTGCTGATGTCGCTGATGCCGTTGACGATATTGATAACCTGCAATTCGGGCTTCGCAATATCGGTTTTATAGATGGTCGCTTCGGTTACACCCCAGTTGGTATCCGCCGTATAGCCGATATTAACAAGGAAATTGGTCACTACGTCGAAGTAGCCCTTGATATCTTCTTTGCCTGCGATTTCCGCGCCGACATATTTGATAATGCCGCCGATAGCCGCAGAAGACTGTTCGTTAGCGCTGATGAACTTGCTCTTCAACTCGCCGTTGTAGGTAACCGCGAAGTACTTTTGTACGAACGCGAGCTGCTCTTCCGACAAATCGGTGATCTTGGTCATGCTGTTGTCGGTAATCGACTTCGCGAGTTCAGCCGTGCCCGCAATGATTTCATAGTAATCGTTGTAGAATTCCTGACACTTGATTGCTTTGAGCACGTCCTGCATATAAGGCGTAAGCGTCAAGCCCAATTCGTCCTGCAAGAAGTGTGCCGCAACCGCAACGCGAATACTCGGGTAAGCGTTGTTTGCCAAATCGCAGACTTTAACGCCGCTCTCGTTGTTCACGTTGTTGTCGGGACGGTTGCCTTCAACAGTCCATTTCCGACCGCGCGCAATGCAGCTTGCCCAGTAAGCGAGCTGTTTCAGCGCGTATTCGGGATTTTGCTCGACGTACGTAGGTGCCATGGGATAATCAGGCATCATGATAACGTTCTTCGTATCCTTGAATTTCGCGTCATCCATGATAGCAGCAAGAGCGTCGCTCTCTTTGCCCCATGCCGCCCAGTTTGCAGCATTTACTTTGCTGAGAGCCGCAAATCTTTCACGCGTGGAAAGCTTATCGAGCTCTACGAGTGCCTCACGGTAAGCTTCAATTTCGCCGGTATAAGCAGCCCAGTTCTTCACTTCGTAAGTCGTATTGAGCGTGCCCAAAGCGTTGATCTTAGCCGCAACTGCGAGCGCCGCCGCGGACTCTTCGCCGCCGAGGTTGATTACGCCTTCCTTAATACCCCAGTCTTTGTCTTTGATTTCGAAGCCCAAGGTATCCTTCAAGAATGCGGCAACGTCTGCAAAGTACATGTAGGTCTTGTAGTCTTTTTCTTTGTTGCCGTCTTCCTTGTCGATGTATTTCAGCGTACCGCCTGCAATGGTGGCAATATATTTCGTACGCGCCGAGTAATACGTTTCGAACTTCGCTCCATTCGGATCGTTCCAGTTCCAGGCAATTTGGAGGGAAAGTTCGTAGTCGGGAGCCCATACGTCGTTGAGGAAGTTTTCCATTTCTTTGTTGTTGAGCCACTCGTTGTTGTGGATCTTCATCGCGGCGTCAACGGTACCGTAGATGGGATAATATGCACCCTCATAGAAATCATCGTACTTGATTGCTTCGAGAACTTCTTTTACGTACGCGGGAAGTTCGACATTATTCGCGTCGAGGAACTGTTTGCAAAGTACGACACGAATGGAAGGATATGCGTTGTGGTCGAAATCCATAAGGACGCCGTGACCGTTATCACCCGAATTGTCGCCGTCGTTTTCGCCCTTATCCTTATCCCAGCCCTTGTCGCCTTTAATCGCCATCGACCAGAAGATGAGTTCGTTGAGCGCGGTTTCCGCCGTCTGATCCGTCCAATCTTTGACGGGCGTCGTGTTCTTCGCGCCGAGCTTGATTTTTTCCGTTACTGCTTGCGCAGCTGCCTGTGCATTAGGAAGCTCGGTGGAGAGTTTATCCCACTTGTCGAACTTCGCTTTTTCGATATGGAAGACGATTCTCTGTTGGTCGAGCTCGTCGAGCTTGCTGTAAGCTTCTTTAATCGTCTTGAACTTCTCGATTTCGTTGTAGAGGTAGCCCGCGATTTCGTCGCCGGTCGTTTCAAGTCCCTTAATCTTATACTTGTTAATATCGGTGAGACCCTTGAAGTCCTCCGCTACCTTCTTACCTGCGTCGGAAAGCTGCATTGCTTCGAGCAACATTTCGTTTGCCGCATTGTAAGGTGCGAAGTCGAGCAAGCCGTGGAATCTCTGCAATTTATCTGCATTGAGAACGATTTCATTTCTGATTTTTTCGATATCCGCAACCTTATTTGCGATATCGCTTGCGCTCAGCCCTTTCAAGGTATCAATCTGATCCTGATAGGAC
>CAMWUS010000173.1 GCA_947177495.1 uncultured Clostridia bacterium | reverse complement strand
ACGTAGAGTCGTCGTTGTTCGCCGTTCCCACAAACCACATATTCGTAGGCAGTCTCAATTTACCGTTCTTTTGCAACAGCTTGGGATCATCGTCCCATCTGTCCGCCACGACGTCCAAGTTACGCCCGTCGGGGTTGGGGATTTCCAAGAGCGACAGGAACTCCGCAAAGTAATACTCTACACGCGCGATGTTCATTTCGTCGAGCACTGTAATGTAGATTTCTTCGTTGCAGTTCGCTTCGTACATCTTATACAATAGCGTCGTTTCATTGAAGCGCCGCGTGAATTCGTTGTAATATCCTACAAGGTCGGTTCTCTCCTTCCACATGGGCTGAATGGGAACGACTACCGTCTTATTATCCAAGAACTCGCCGAACGCGTATGCGAGCGAGGTTTTACCCGTACCCGACATACCTTGCAGAATGATAAGCTTGGTTACCGCCAACGCGCCGATGAAACGGCGGATATCCTCGATGTCGTAATACAGCTTCAACGTTCCCGCGGAGTAATTGCGGAATATCTCGCAAATCTCTCTCAGTCCGATGCCGTTGTTATAAGCGGGCGCGGTGTAGTCTTCGTACTGCTTATCGATTTCCGTAAGCATATAGAACCGCGAGCCGCCCTCGTTCACCTCTTCGTCGCCCTCGCTCTTAGAAACGCTTCTTCCTGTGGAGCGCACGCCCATAGCCGCGTCGGCGTTCACTTTGGCTTCGTCCGCGGACTTCATGATAATTTCTTGGCGGTCGGAAAACTCCACGCTTTTCAGCTTGGCTTTCTCGTGCACTTCGTCGGAAAAATCCACGCCGAGAAGCGAAGCATCGGAAATGTCGGGACCGCGCAAGCCCGTAAAACTGCTTGCAATAAACAGAATGAGGAATACGGGAAGGAGCACGGCAATCGCCAAAAAGACGTATTTGATATTGCTTGCAACCTCGGGCAACAAATGCTTGCCGTACTTTGCATATTGGGTGATAAACGCGCAAGCGAAAAGAACGAGAATGCCGATAATCAGCACTATCGCGAAAATCAATTTTCCAATTCCGCTCTTCTTGTTCATGCGCGTATCCTTAACTTATTCTTCGCTGTCTTGCGTATCTTCCGCTACTTCTTCCGTTTGCGCTTCTTCCGTCTCGGCTTCCCGTTGCTCTGCGGGCAATTCGGGTTCGAACTGCCGAGACTGCTCCTCTACGGGAGAAGGCGGCTGTTCGGGCTGAGCGGGAGGCGCTTGTTCGGCGGGAGCCGCTTCCGCTTTTTTCTTCTTTTCCCACTTCTTCCAAAATACCTGCTTGCGGATTTCCTTTTTGGTGAGCTTCCATTGCTCCTTGAAATACCGCTCGAAGGCGAGGTATTCCGCCTGCAATTCCATAAACCGTTCGCGGGAAGTATCGTTGGGGTTGGCGGCGAGCAAGCCCTGCTGTACCCGCATGGCGTCGAGTTGCCCCTGCGCAAAGTCGTGCCGCGCGTTGGCGTCTGCAATGCGCTGCTGCGCGTCCGCCTCGTATGCCGCGGTGCGACCCGCGTAATCGGCGCTGAGCTCCTGTTGCCGCTGTAAATATTCCGCACCCAGCTCCTGCGTTTTTGCCTCGAAATCGCGTTCGAGTTGCGCCTTTTCCCTGAAAAGATTTTGGCGCTGCTCCTCGCAGATGAGCTCGCGTTGGTTGCACTCCTCCACCGTTTCGAACAGCTTGTTATTGAGCGCGTCGATTTCTTCATGCAAGCCCGCCGCTTTGAGTTCGTATTCCTCGATGGTGGCATTGAGCCGCTCGGAATGCTCGGCTTTGAGCGCGGTAATTTCGTTTTCGTGTCTGCCCGCAATCAGGACTAATTCTTCCTCGTGCTGTTTTTTGAGGGCGGACATATCCTCGATGTATTTTTGATTGAGCGCGACGATCTCCGCATTCTTCTGCTCGATGGTATTCTCCAAATCGGCAATTCTGCGTTCGTACTCTTCCTGCTCGCGGTACAGCTCGGCAATTTTCTCGTTGAGCTTTTCCACGTCGTGGCGAATCAAAGCGAGGTCCTCGCTGTCGCGCTCCAACATTTTGTTGCGCTTTTCGAGGAGCAGCATATATTCTTCGAGCGTCTTGTTGGACTCCAACGCGCGCTTTTTCATGCGTTTGATGCGTTCGGCGAGCTCGTCCTCTTCCGCCTTGCGCCTGCGAATCTCCTCTTCCTGATAGCGCCGCTCCAACTCCTCGGTAATGTCGTTGCCGTAACGGTAGGAAAGGAACGCAGTCACGTTCGCCGCTTCCGCCATTTCGTCGGCAAGCGTTTCCGAATAGGGCGCCAAATCGTAGTACACCTCTTCGTAACTGTACCCGTCGCCGCGATAAGACGCAATATAATCGTACAATGCAAGCGAACGTTTGAAGTTGTTGTTCATCTTCAAAACGTTGGTCTTTACGATGGGCGGCTTGATCATGGGCGACTTCGCCACCTGCGTCATGAGGTCGGTATTAAGCAAGGAGTTGATAATGCTCATGCAGTCGGAAATGCGCTTTACGAGCGCCGCCGAACGGGTGTCGGCAATGGGGAAAGGATTATCGGTACGCTTTTCGAATACCTTGGTTTCCACCACGAGCGTGCGCTTTTTGCTTTTGATTTCCTTATTGATGTGCATATTGCCGATATACGTTCTGCGCAGGGTTTCGATTTTCTCCAAACGGTAATCGATGAAATCGCGCAGATAGCAGAGCATCATGTACAAAAATCGGTTTTCGTACACGGCGTAGTCGCTGAGCTTCTCCGTCATGTACAGCTTATCGGGAACGATGGTGTCCGAATCTTCCTCGGGCAGGTGGGTAATCATTTCGCTGTGCTTGGCGAGGTGCTCCACCGAATCCTTGGAAATGTGCCGTACCTTTTCGATGGGAATGACTTCCCCGTTCGTACGGATAAATTGGCGCTCCTCCGCCACCGCTTTTTCCACGTAGACGAGCCCCTCTTCGATTGCTTTAATCCAATCTTCTTCAATTTTACAGAGATATTTCGTTGCGTTGAGTACGTCGTTTTCCGTTCCCGCTTGCGAAAGCTCCCGCCGATCGCGCACGCAGAGCGTGTCGTTAGCGGTTTCCTTGCGGTACTCTTTAAACGCACGATAATAAATATCTAAATTGCCCATGAAAGCTCTACCTTGTGAAAAAGTTGCCTAAAACTACTTTATACGTTTTGTTCGATCAGCCTGATTGCTTCCTTGCAAAGAGGCAATTTGTCCTCGCCGAACAGCTCGT
>CAMWUS010000172.1 GCA_947177495.1 uncultured Clostridia bacterium | reverse complement strand
ATATGGTTCGTACAACGAATGACATAGCGGTCGTCTTGAATCTTTAAAAAGGGATAAGCCGCTTTCTTTCCCCTATCCGCCGTGAGCGAAAAATGCTCGTTGAAAATTTGCTCTTGCTCGGAAAGCGCAAGCAATCTTTCGTAATCGGGACGGGGCATACATACGTCGATATCGTCGTCCCAAGGAATAAACCCCTTGTGGCGGATCGCGCCGAGCATGGTGCCATATATAAGAGAATAACGCAAATCGTATTTGCGGCAAACCCGATCGAATTCCTCCAAAATCGGAAGCAACGCCGCCTGCGCTTCCTTTAAACTCAATCTATCTTCTTTTTTCATAGACATTCCTCAAATAGTATCTAAAAATGTTTATATTGAAAAACTGCGCGCAAACGCGCGCAGTCCATCTCATTTTAATTATCTCTTCGTTCTACGTAAGAACGCAGGTATGCCACGCGAAGGCTTATCCTCTTCAAGAATATCGCGCTTTTCCTCAATCGGCGCAGGCTCGGGAGCAGGAGCGGGTGCGGGTGCAGGCGCTGCGGGAGCTTCATAGCTCTCATGCGTTGCCCCGCCGTAAGGGCTGCGAACGGCACCGTAAGGCTTGGGAGCCGCGTTTGCACGGTAATCCGCCTTTGCTTCTACTTCCTCTTCGGAAGGGAAGCCCGTTGCGATAACGGTAATTTCCACTTCGTCCTGAATCTGATCGTCAACGCACGCGCCGAAGATAATATTCGCAGAGTAATCGACTACACCGTGAACGAGACGTGCGGCATTGCTCACTTCGTCAAGCGTTAAATCGGGACCGCCGACAACGTTGATGATAACGCCCGTAGCGCCCTCGATCGTGGTTGTGAGCAAAGGCGAATTGACGGCAAGGCGAACCGCTTCGATAATGCGATTTTCTCCTTTTGCAACACCCACGCCCATGTGCGCCATGCCCTTGTCTTTGAGAATGGTGCGCACGTCGGCGAAGTCGAGGTTGATAAGTCCGGGAGTTACGATCAAATCGGAAATGCCGCGAATACCCTGCTTTAATACCTCGTCCGCAACACGGAACGCGTCGGCAATCGAAGTCGTCTTCTGTACGACTTCCATAATTTTTTCGTTGGGAATAATGACGAGTGTATCGACGTATTTTCTCAAATTATCGATTCCCTTCATCGCGTTATCCATTTTGCGTCTGCCCTCGAAAGCAAACGGCTTGGTAACGACAGCAACGGTAAGAATCTTCTTATCCTTTGCGATTTTTGCAATCACGTGCGCCGCGCCCGTACCCGTGCCACCGCCCATACCTGCGGCAATGAACAAAAGGTCGGTGCCTTCGATTGCGGCTGCGATATCTTCCTTGCTCTCTTCCGCGGCAAGTCTGCCGATTTCGGGATCTGCGCCCGCGCCAAGTCCTTTGGTGCACATTGCACCGAGCTGAATTTTAACGGGAGCCTTGTTGCAAGCAAGCGCCTGCGCGTCCGTATTTGCAGCTATGTATTCCGCACTGATAATGCCCGCTTCGATCATGTTGTTTACGGCATTATTTCCCGCGCCACCTACGCCGAGCACACGGATTTTCGCTTTTCCGATTACCTCGTTGGAGCGGCGTTCGTTATTTTCCCCGTACACGGGAGTATTGTCCTGATACATTTCCTTATCCTCCGAATTTGTTAATAAGCCTATAAAGCACACCCGTTTTACGGGAATCGCCGCACGCCATATCGAGGAGCGCGATGCGCGAGCTCATAGACGGTTTGTTATAATAGGGCAAATCGGGCGCGAGCTGTTCGCACACGCGTTCGATTCGTTTACTGACATGTTCGAGCGCCCCGCGGATTCCGCAAAGCCCCTCTCCGCTCACGTAAAGCGGTTTGTAGTCGAGCTCACGTCCCGCATTATCCTGTATAAACGCTCCGATTTTCTCGCAGAAAAGCTCGTCCAATCCGTCTTTCACTTTTTCCGCAAGCTGACCCATGTCGATATCGTAAGAGTTGCCGCCGATCACGAATTCCTTGCTTCCTACGTCGCCCTTCGCATAGAGGTTTGCTTTCGAAAGAAGCATATACGCCACTTCGTAGGGCACGGAAAGCTGTTCCATAAGATATTCCGCCAAATGCCCTTCGCCTACCCAAAACGTTTTTTGTGCGCAAACGCCGTTACCTAAAAGCACGAGAACGGACGAGGAAAGAAAACCTACGTCCAAAAAGAGCGCACCCTCGTCCCGCGTTTCGGACGGAATGAGATAGGTCGCCATCGCGTACTGCGCAGGCAGGAAATACGGTGTAATTTTCATCTTCGAGAACATTTCCTCGAATAAAGCTGCGAATTCTTCCTTGCAGTAGAAATAGGAGAGCTCCCCGCTGAGCACCGAAGATGCGATACCCGTCGGATCTACCGCGCGGCGATTGTCCCCCGTCGTATAAATCATGCTCGCGGCACGGATACGGCGATAGCCTTCCAGCGGTTCGTCGCCGCTGTTGAAGAGCATATCGATTTCCGCTTGTCCGATTTTGCGTTTTTTGGGAAAGCCGATCGTCCTTTCCGTTTTCCTTACGGTGCAAAAAGCTCCGGGAACACCAACGAATATCTCGCGGATACGCTCCCCGCAAATTTGCTCCGTAGCGGAAACGGCACTTGCAACCGCTTTCTTCAATGCCGTCTCGTCGTAAAATACGCCGTCCTCATCGTAACCGTCAAACGGCTCCGTCTTGCTCGCTTTAAAAACGAACGTGTTATTCACGCCGCGCTCGCCGAGGACAACCGCTATTTCCGACGTTCTGACGTCTAATATCGCTACGCTTTTGCGCCCCATATCTCACCTTTTCACTTGTTACGTTTCAACTACTTCCCTATTATAACAGGGACGCGCGCGAATGTCAAGAAAATCATATCAGTTTTTTATCATAAGACACGATAAGAAATAACCCGCTTGCTCTGTTTACAAAGCATAGCGGGTTACAGTTTTATAGTCACTTCTCAGCTAAACGATGTCAATCCTATAAATGCATTTATGAGTTTCACCGTCTTCAACCCGCATATCGTTGTCTTGCGGCAACTCAACGGTTTCTACAAAACGGCACCCCACGTACTCGCAGGTTTTTATCGACGCAAAGTTATCGGGATTGCAGGTGATAATCAGATAATCCATGTTGTGCTTCTTCGCCAACTCGAACCGCAAAAGACACGCTTTCCCCGCATAGTGATGCCCTCTGTAAGGCTCGTTAATCCGATAACCGATATTGCCGC
>CAMWUS010000171.1 GCA_947177495.1 uncultured Clostridia bacterium | reverse complement strand
CTTTTCCCAATAGTCGACCGACTTTTGGCTTGACCCGATTTTCAACGCTACCGCGCGTTGACTGAGATTGTTTTCCACTCTTAATGTTTTAAGTCTAAGCATTTTATTCCTCAAAATTAGTATGAACATTATAGAATAAATTTCTCAAAATCGCTTGACAAAGAAATATATTATAACTATAATGTGTACTAAATGAGAAATATTTTTCTCTAATACACAGGAGGAACTCAAACTATGAGTAATTATGTAGAAAAAAACCTAACCCAAGGCGAAATAATCGTCCTTAAAGCAAAAAAGAGTTTTTTAGCCCTTATCCCCCATTTTTTATGGCTCATTATTACGCTTGTCGGCGTAATATGGCTGACGAAATTTTTGTCGGGAACTGTATCCGAGACCGCAGGCGCAGAGGGCGCTACCTCAAAAGTAGCTCTTATTCTTTGGGGCGTTTGGGTGCTTATCGGGATTTTACCCCTTCTCATCGGAATCTTGCAATTGGTTTGTATGAACCTTTGTATTACGAATAAGCGCGTTATCGGCAAAGTGGGCGTACTCCGCGTCAACACGCTCGATTACCCCATTCAAAAAGTGGATAACGTACAAATGTCGGCAGGTTTTTGGGGAAGAATTTTCCGTTATTCTTGGATTTCCGTACGCGGCGGCGGCAGCGACCCGAAAGAAATGAAACTCAAATTCAAGGGTATTTCCAATGCGGCGCAGTTTAAAAACACCGTTACGGCGGCAGTTGAACAGCACGCGCAGGAAGCGCGCAAAGCACAGGCGGAAGAGATTGCCCGCGCTATGTACGGCAGACAAAACTAACATTGCATAAAAAGAAGCTCGCGCCGCGGGCTTCTTTTTGTATGTCCCAAACAAAAAAGCAGTTAAAACATTTTTTCAAAAAAACGCCGTCACCGCTTGCAAAATGACGGCGTTTTGATTATAATCTATATGATAAATAAAAAGAGGCGGAACAATGAAAAAACCTTACGCAATTATTATTATGGACGGTTACGGGCTTAACCCCGTTCACGAAGGCAACGCCATTTACATGGACGGCAGTAAAACGGTAAACAAGCTTATTCACGACTATCCCTCCGCGACGCTCGGCGCGAGCGGGCTCTCCGTAGGACTTCCCGACGGGCAAATGGGCAATTCCGAAGTCGGTCACCTCAACATCGGCGCGGGAAGAATCGTCTACCAAGACCTCACGAAAATCACCAAATCCATTCAGGACGGAGACTTCTTTGAAAATCCCGCTCTCGTAAAGGCAATGGACAACGCGAAGAACACGGGCAAAAAGCTTCACCTTTGGGGATTGCTTTCCGACGGCGGCGTACACAGCCACATCACCCACTTGTTCGCCCTTCTCGAAATGGCGAAAAAGCGCGGCGTGCCCCAAACCTACGTGCACGGCTTTATGGACGGGCGCGACGTTTCCCCCACCTCGGGCGTGGGCTTTGTGAAAGACCTGCTCGCCGAAATGAAAAAGCTGGGCTACGGCAAGCTCGCTTCCCTCTCGGGCAGATATTACTCGATGGACCGCGACAACAACTGGGACCGTTTGGAGAAATCCTACGATATGCTCACGCTCGGCACGGGCATTCACGCAACCGACCCCGTAAAGGCGTTGGAAGACTCCTACGAACAGGGCGTGACGGACGAATTCATGCTTCCCACCAATATCGTGGAAAACGGTAAGCCCGTTGCTTTGGTAGAGAAAGGCGACAGCATTATCTTCTTCAACTTCCGCCCCGACCGCGCACGGCAAATCACCCGCGCGTTTTCGCAGAAAGAATTCGTCGTTCCCAAGGGCACGGCGTTCGAGCGCAAGACGGGCTTCCTCGCCCCCACCTACGTTTGCTTCACCGTATACGACGCGGCGTTTGAGGGCATCGACATCGCCTTCCCCAAACAGAGCATGGACAACACGCTCGGCGAATATCTTGCAAAGCTCGGCAAAAAACAGCTCCGCATTGCGGAAACGGAGAAATACGCGCACGTCACGTTCTTCTTCAACGGCGGCGTGGAAGCGCCCAACGAGAACGAAGTTCGCGTACTCGTCAATTCCCCCAAGGTTGCGACCTACGACTTACAGCCCGAAATGTCCGCTTACGAAGTGACGGACGGCGTGTTGAAAGAACTGAGCAGCGGCGAATACGACGTAATGATTTTGAACTACGCCAACTGCGACATGGTAGGTCACACGGGCGTTATTCCCGCGGCGGTGAAAGCGGTTCACACCGTAGACGAATGCGTGAAAAAGGTAACCGATAAAATTTTGGAAATGGGCGGAAGCGCACTGCTCACCGCCGACCACGGCAACGCCGACAGAATGCTTTCCGACGACGGTTCGCCCTTCACGGCGCACACGACTAACCCTGTGCCCGTCGTGCTCGTTTCCAACGAATTCAAATCGGCAAAACTGAGAAAGGACGGCATTTTAGCTGACCTCGCTCCGACGCTTTTGGAGCTGATGGGCTTGCCCATTCCCGCCGAAATGACGGGCAAGAGCCTCATCGAAAAGTAATTATAATCAAACGCTTTTTGAGAGCCGTGCGCCGCACGGCTCTCTTTTCGCCCCTGCGCTCCGCTTGACATTTCGGGCGCGGAAACATATAATGAAATGCAATGAATAAAACGCTGAAAAAAAGCATTGGAATATTATATATTCTCGGCGCCGCGCTGTGCTTTGCGCTGATGAACCTTTTCGTAAATTTGGCGGGAGAGCTTCCGCTCATGCAAAAGGTTTTTTTCCGCAACGCGCTCACCGTGGTCGTCGTATTTTTTATACTGCTGTTCCAAAAGGAAAAATTCCGCATTAAGAGCAAGGACTGCATTCCCTATCTTCTACTGCGGGCGGTGATAGGCTATATCGGGGTACTACTCAACTTCTACGCAATCGACCATATCGGAAGCATTTCCGACGCATCCATTCTCAACAAGCTTTCCCCGTTTTTCGCCATTCTCTTTTCCGTGTTTATGCTCAAAGAAAAGCCCACGCATATGGAAATTATCTTTACGCTTCTTGCATTTGCAGGTGCGGTTTGCGTGGTGAACCCGCGCTTCGATATGGCGGTACTGCCCGCAATCAGCGGATTTCTTTCGGGCGCGTGCGCGGGGTTCGCCTATACCTGCGTAAGAATTTTGGGCGTAAAGGGCGAGCGCGGCGTGATGACAGTCTTCGTTTTCGCAATCCTTTCCACCGGGGTGTCGCTCCCCTTGCTCATGATCGGTTATCAGCCGATGA
>CAMWUS010000170.1 GCA_947177495.1 uncultured Clostridia bacterium | reverse complement strand
GCGCGGGAGGAAGTGGACATTATGAATTACAGGGAAGAATCGTTAAAAAAGCACGGCGAATGGAGGGGCAAAATAGAGGTCGTTTCCCGCGTGGAAGTGGATTCGCGCGAAAAGCTCTCTCTTGCCTATACCCCCGGCGTTGCGGAGCCCTGTCTCGCTATCCAAAAAGATATCGATAAGAGTTTCGAACTCACCCGCCGTTGGAATACCGTTCCCGTCATTACGGACGGAACGGCGGTTTTGGGGCTTGGGGACATCGGTCCCGAAGCGGGAATGCCCGTTATGGAGGGCAAGTGCGCGCTTTTCAAGGCGTTCGGCGGGGTGGATGCAATTCCGCTCTGTATTCGCTCCAAGGATACGGAAGAAATCATTCGCACCATAAAGCTGTTGGAAGGCTCCTTCGGGGGCATTAACCTCGAAGATATCTCCGCTCCCCGTTGTTTCGAAATCGAGCGCAGGCTGAAAGCCGAGCTGGATATTCCCGTATTCCACGACGATCAACACGGCACGGCAATCGTGATGGCGGCGGCGCTCTTTAACGCGTTAAAGCTCGTCGGCAAAAAGGCGGAGGATTTGAAAATCGTGATCAACGGCGCGGGCGCCGCGGGGATCTCCATTGCCCGTTTCCTTCTGCGTCTCGGTTGCCGCGACTTGATTCTTTGCGACAAAAACGGCGTTCTCTGCGAGGGGGACCCGCTGTTGAATGCGGAGCAAGCGGATATTGCAAAGTATACAAACCGCACGTTTGTAAAGGGTGGGCTTGCGGAAGCCATGAAAGGGGCGGACGTGTTCGTGGGCGTTTCCGTTGCGAACTGCGTGACCAAGGATATGGTGCGTTCCATGGCGAAGCAACCTATCGTATTCACCTGTGCCAATCCCGTGCCCGAAATTTCCCGCGAGGACGCGTTAGAGGCAGGCGCGGCGGTTGTGGGAACGGGCTCTTCGGAAAAACCCAACCAAATCAACAACGTGCTCGTGTTCCCGGGGCTGTTCCGCGGGGCTTTGGACGTGCGCGCAAGCGACATCAACTTCGAAATGATGCGCGCGGCAAGCGAGGCGATCGCTTCCTGCGTGAGCGAAAGCGAGCTGAATAAAGACTACATTTTGCCGTATGCTTACGAGCTTCGCGCTCATGAGGCGGTGGCGAAAGCGGTAGCACAAGCGGCGCGCAAAACGGGCGTTGCCAAAAAATAAAAATATAATTTGCAAATCTTATTCAAACGTTTGACTAAATTCGTGAAAGCAGTTACAATAAAATAGCGAGTGTAAACCGAGGGGCTAAGAACGAACTTTTTGGGCATACTCGTAAATGCGGAAGAAATTCGAGGAAAATCGAGTTATGATCACACATGGAAACGAAATTAAGTTGTTTGCCGGTTCATCCAACCGTCCTTTGGCGGAAGCGATTGCAAAGCGTTTGAATACTGCGCTCGGCGACGTCGAGGTCGGCAAGTTTTCGGACGGAGAAACGAGCGTTCACATCGCGGAGACGGTGCGCGGTCGGGACCTGTTTATCATTCAGTCCACGTCAGACCCCGTAAACGATAACCTTATGGAACTGCTCATTATGATCGACGCGGCAAAGCGCGCGTCGGCAGGGCGGATTACGGCGGTAATGCCTTATTTCGGGTATGCCCGTCAGGACAGAAAAGCGCGTTCGCGCGACCCGATTACGGCAAAGCTCGTAGCGGACTTGATTACGTCGGCAGGTGCGGACAGAGTTCTTACAATGGATTTACACGCCGCGCAAATTCAGGGATTTTTCAACATTCCCGTGGATAATTTGTTGGGCGGTCCCATGCTTTACAATTACTTTTCGAAAATGGTGCAGGCGGACGGTAGCTTCATCGTCGTGTCTCCCGATATCGGCAGCGTAAACCGCGCACGCAAGGTGGCGGAACGCCTGAACTGCCCGATGGCAATCATCGATAAACGCCGCCCCAAGGCGAACGTGATGGAAGTCATGAACATCATCGGTACCGTAAAAGACAAAAAATGTTTGTTGGTAGACGATATGATTGACACGGGCGGAACAATCGTGCAGGGCGCGGAGGCGCTTGTGGACGCGGGCGCGAAGAATATTTTCGCTTGCTGTACGCACGCGGTGCTTTCCGGTCCCGCAATCGAGCGCATTAAAACGTCTCCTATCGAGGAGCTCGTTATGCTCGATACGATTGCGCTTCCCGAGCATAAAAAACTC
Source organism: uncultured Clostridia bacterium (assembly GCA_947177495.1). Classification (GTDB taxonomy): domain Bacteria; phylum Bacillota; class Clostridia; order Christensenellales; family Borkfalkiaceae; genus Gallimonas. The sequence continues at coordinate 1,071 of CAMWUS010000170.1, read as the reverse complement.
GACAAAATCAAAATTTTGTCTTCGGCGGAACTCTTTGCCGCGGCAATCGAGAACGTGTATCTCGATAGACCTATGAGCAAAATTTACGACTGATACCTGCCGCCGCAAACTGCGGCGGTCATTTTTTGGAGCTTATGTTTTTAATCGTAGGGCTCGGCAATCCCGAGCAAAAGTATTTTAAAACCTATCATAATTTGGGCTATCTTGCCGCGGGCGACGCCGCGGAGCTTTTGGGCGTTAAGTTCAAAAAAAAGGAATGCGAGGCGAGCATTGCCGAAGGCTACATCGGGGGCGAAAAGGTGATTATTGCCCGACCGCTCACGTATATGAACGCTTCGGGCAGGGCGGTGAAACAGCTTGCCGCCAAATATAAAATTTCCAAGGAAGAGCTCGTCGTGCTGTATGACGACTACGATATCCCCAAGGGAAGCGTACGTATTCGCGCCGCGGGAAGCGCGGGCACGCACAACGGTATGCGTTCGGTGATTGCCGAGCTCGGCTATTCCGATTTTGCGCGCATTCGTCTCGGCATTCGCGATCCCGAAATCAACATTCCCATTTTAAACTACGTGTTGGCGGAAATCCGCGAGCCCGACTACGATACTTATTCTTCCGCTTGCAGGAAAGCCGCAGAGGCGGCGTTGTTGCTTGCCCGTGGCGAAAAGATAGATATTGTGATGGGAAAGTATAATTGATACAAACGCTCCTCGTATTGAAATAGGGGCGCAATTTGTTAGTAATAAAGTAATGAGTTTTTTTCGTTTCGACAACCTAAACGGAGAGTTTCCCGCTCTCGGTACTGATATCCGCCGCGGCGTTCCTGCGGCGGTTTTCGGCGTGTCCGACGCGGAAAAATATTTAATTGCTTCCCTTGTGGAAGGGCGGTCGGTGTATATCGCCGCCGATGCGCTTGCCGCACGCAGAGCGCATGCCGCCATTTCCGCACTATCGGGAAAAAAGTGTACGTTGCTTTGCGCAAAGGACGAAGTGCTTACCTATCGCAAAGCGGGCTCGAAGGACAGCTTATACCGCCGCTTGACCGCGCTGTATGAATGGCAAGAGGGGGCGGAA
>CAMWUS010000169.1 GCA_947177495.1 uncultured Clostridia bacterium | reverse complement strand
CGAGAACTACGAGAAAATCGAAGATGTGCCACAAGTTTTGGCGGAAAGCCGATTTCACCGCAGATGCCATCGTTTTACCGAGTGCGAATTCCTTTCTCGCACGCTCGAACACGAGCGCGTTGCACGCCGAGAATACGACGGACGCGATGAGGAATGCGAGCATTGTCTCCGTGGAGATATAGAGGAAAGGAATGCTCCATACACAGAGGATCATGGCAAGCGTCATGATGAGGTAGGTATACATATGCGCAAAGCCGAGAAGTCCATAGCGAACGAAGAAGAAAATCATCATCGCAAGGAAGCATACGCCGTACGCGATATAAAGCATGTACAGCGCGTTTGTACCGTAGAGCGCATCCGAACGGTGGCTGTCGCCGAGGGTGAGGGAGAGGTAATCCTGCTCCCCGCCTTTAAGCGCGGTGTTGAGCGCGGTTGCGCAAATTTCCGCCGACTCCTTGGTGTAGGTGCCGCTGACAGCCAAACTTTCTTGATCGATTTGGGAAGATACGGAAAGCGGAATCAGCGAATTATCGCCCACCATGAAGAAGAGCGTTCCGCTCGACGCGTCCGCAGTCTTTGCCGCAATCACTTCCTGTCCCAAATCGGTAAAGTCGATGATGACGTAAGCCGTTCCGTCTGCCGCAGTACGGGAATAGAATTTCTTCACGTAGTCGCCGATAGTCTTATCCGCACGCGCGGGAAGTACGACTTCCGCGGCGCTCGCGTCGGTAGAAGTGCCGTAGCGGACGGTAACGCCGCCCGTGTAGGAATTTACCGTAAACGCATACAGTTCGTTTTCCATCAAGTCTCTGGGAAGGAAAACGCTCACGGTAAGCTTGTCCCGTTTTTCGAGCTTCACGCCGTCTATTTTGAGCGAAGCATAGCGCTTGTGCAGCAACTCATAGGTTGCGTCGAACTCGGCAAGGTAGCTTTCCGCCGGCTCTTCGCCGCCGCCGCAAACCTCGTCTTTTTCCAAATAAATTGCGCCGCCCGCATAAGCAACGTAGCGGTCCGTGTATTTTTGCAGTTCGCTCTCGTCGGTATAGCTGGCGCGGTTCTCCTCGTATTCCTTTGCGGAAATGACGCCCTCGGGATAGTAGACCACGGTATAACCGCCGCCCCTATACCCGTCGGAGCCGTATTTTGCGCCGAGGTCGGCGTCCTTTGCCGTTAGGCGAAGGATCGAGTTGAACGTATGAACGCCGTCCGTTCCGTAAGAAAAGGACACCGTACAAACGAAGCAGAGCGCGGCAATCAGCAACGAGAATAGTACTATGCAAATCGCCGATTTTATCTTGCCCATTGTTTCCTCCTATATATCGTCGGGGAAAAATCCGTTAGATTATTCCGATTGGGAATATTACACCTTACCATTATATAAAATTATGGCGCGCTCGTCAAGCCGAAACGCGCCGTTTTTTCTATTTTTCGCTTATTTTTCGCGGGATTTCCGCACGGCGAGAACGTGCATTGCGCACTCGATTCGCTTTTTCATCATTGCGCAGGTCATCTCGTAGGGAATATCGATGTCGCCGTTATAATGGTAATTGTTCGCACTGCACCCGCCCGAGCAAATAAATTTGGCAAAACAGCCGTCGCACTTTTGGCGGGTAAACAGACAGCTCGTGGCAAATTGCTTGCGGATATCCGCGTCTATCTTGCCCTCGAACACGTTGCCCATGCGCCATTTTTTATCGCCCGCAAATTGGTGGCAGGGGTAAATATCTCCGTTAGGGACTACCGAGAAATACTCGTTCCCCGCGCCGCAGGCGGATACCTTTTTGCTCAAACAGGGTCCCCCCTCCAAATCCACGTTGAAGTGGAAGAAGTTGAAGCCCTTGCCCGCCTCTTCCCTGCGGATGTATTCGTCGCACAGCGTTTCGTACTCTTTCTCGATGACGGGAAGATGCTTTTCCGTAATTTGAAGCTCGGGAATGTCCGTTACGACGGGCTCGACGGAGAGAGAATCGAACCCCTCGTCCGCAAGAAACAGCACGTCTTTGGAGAAATCCGCATTCTTCGCGGTGAACGTGCCGCGCACGTAATAGTGCTTGTCCCCGCGCGATTTTACGAATTTTTTAATTTGCTTGATCACGGCGTCGAAGCTGCCCTTGCCGTTCACCGTCTTTCTCACGGCGTCGTGAACTTCCTTGCGCCCGTCGAGCGAGAGCACGACGTTCTCCATTTCCGCATTGAAAAATTCGATGGCGTCGTCGTCGAGCAGCAAGCCGTTTGTGGTGGTGGTAAACAGGAAGCGTTTACCGAGCTTTGCCGCTTTTTCTTTGGCGTAGTACACCGTCTGCTTGACCACGTCGAAATTCATGAGCGGCTCGCCGCCGAAGAAATCCACTTCCAAAACCTTGCGGTTCCCGCTCTCGCGAAGCAAAAAGTCGATTGCCGCCTTTGCGGTCTCTAACGACATGGTTTCGCGTACGGAGTGGTACGCGCCCTCATCGGCAAAGCAGTATTTGCAACGCAGGTTGCAATCGTGGCTCACGTGCAGGCAGAGCGCCTTTACTTCCCCGCTCTTCATGGGGAACGCCTTGGGCTCCTCCGCATACAAAAGCCCCGCTTCTTTGAGTGCGTTTACGTCCGTCAAAATTTCTTTCAGCTCGTCGTCGGTAAACTCCACGGCTTCGCCGCCGAGATACTTAGCCGTCTTTTCGTCGCACTCGTGAAGCGACGCGCTTCCCGTATCGTATATGTAATGTTTATCGTGATAGGTAAAAACGTGTACCATATTTTCTCCGAATTACATTAGAAAACAGGAGCAACGAAATATCGCCGCTCCCGCGTCCATTGTCCCGTGATAGAAAAATTACTTTCTCTCGTTGTCGATTTTTTCTTCTCTCGTAACGCGCTCGCAGGATTGGTTCCCTACGGTGCAGCTCGTTTTGCACGCGGATTGGCAGGTGCTTCTGCACTCGCCGCAGCCGGTTACTTTTTTCTCAGCGGGTTTTGCAATCGTCTTGATCATAGCAGTTCTCCGTTTGTTATTTGATTTATTACAATTATTATAACCCCGCCATACGGGCTTTGTCAAGTTTTCCGCGCCCGTTTTCGCAATTTTTTTCTATGCGCGCCCTTTCAGCCGCGCCCCAAGGAGTGCCCCCAAGCCGCCGAGAATCGCGCATACGGGAAATTCGAGAATAAACCAAACGCTTACGTGAAATCCCCCGCCGATTGCCGCGAATGCGAACAGCGACAAGAGCACGCTGACGACTCCCGCGATTGCGCCCTTGATGAGAGCGCGCTCTTTCCCCACAAAGGCG
>CAMWUS010000168.1 GCA_947177495.1 uncultured Clostridia bacterium | reverse complement strand
CGACGGAAACCGTCGGGTTTGCATGCTGCGTAAATTTATACGGGCACTACGTTTCCGGCACGAAGCTTGCCGCTGTCCTTGGGATCGGGTTCAGTCTCGAACGTAACCTTTTGACCTTCCTTCAAAGTGCGGAATCCCTCCGTTTGAATTGCCGAGAAGTGTACAAAAATATCGTCCCCACCTTCGTCGTTAGACAAAAAGCCATAACCCTTGCCGTCGTTGAACCATTTCACAGTTCCGTTCACAATGTTACCTCCTATTGTGCGACACAAAAAGCATAAATGCATATTCGCATCCTAACACTGCTTCTATTATAACAGTATAGCAGATAATTGTCAAATAAATAAATTATCTTTTCGATTATTTTTTGAAAAATGTTTCCAGCAATTTGGCGTTCGACTGCATAAATTCCGTATTTTCTTCGGGCGTAAGCTGACGGTAGCTCATCAACGCAAGATAGTATAATTGCATAACGACAGTCTTCCGAGCTTCTTCATCCGCCGATACAAGCGCCTGTACGGACGTATTTGCTGTATTAACGATAAGCGTTAAATCATCGATTCCGCCACCCATCTGATAGAAGCTGTTCATTTCCGACATTCTGCGCATAAACTCCGAAACGTTGATTACGGCAGGCACGGCGCTGTCTTTCAGCTTTTCACTCTTTACGGTAACTTTCTTACCTTCCAACATCTTTTTGAAGATCTCTTCGAGCTCTTTATTCTCGCCGTTCTCTTCTTTCAACGCTCCCGCAATATCCGCGTCGATTCGAAGGAAGCGTACACGTTTGGGGTTTTTATATTCGAGATAGCTGATAAAATGCGCGTCGATAAAATTATCGCAGATAATCGCATCCAATCCCGCGTCACGGAACATCTTTACGTATTGCGCCTGCTTGTTCTCGTCGGACACGTAATAGACCGCTTTCGGCTCTTTGCCCTCTTTCGCATCCTCGTCGGTCACTTCATCGCCGTAAACGCTTTCCACGGGAACGTATTCTCCCGCAAGATTTTTAAAGATGATGATGTCTTTTACCTTATCATAAAAACTGTCGTCCTTAATGCAACCGAATTTCACGAACGTAGATAAATCTTTCCAACAGTTTTCGTAACGTTCTTTATCCTTTTTGTAGAGCTCGGCAAGCTTGTCCGCCACTTTCTTGGTAATGTGCTTCGCAATTTTTTGCACTTGCGCATCGTTTTGCAAGAAAGAACGCGAAACGTTCAAAGGAATATCGGGACAGTCGATAACGCCGTTCAAAAGCATTAAGAACTCGGGGATAACCTCTTTGATATTGTCGGCGATATATACTTGGTTGCAGTACAACTTCACCTGTCCGCGTTCCAACTCCACCTGCTTGCGCACCTTGGGGAAGTACATAATTCCCTTTAAGCGGAAGGGATATTCCATATTCAAATGAATCCAAAACAGCGGTTCGTTGAAATCGGAGAATGTATCCCGATAGAAATTCTTGTATTCCTCGTCCGTGCAATCCTTGGGCTGTTTGAGGTACAAGGGCGTCGTCGTGTTTACGGGTTTGTCGTCCTCGCCCTTTTTCGGGTTCAAATAAATATCGTAAGGCATGAACGCACAGTATTTATTTAAAAGATTGCGGATAGTATTTTCCTTTAAAAACTCCTTTTCTTCCTGCGCAATGCGCATCACGATTTTCGTGCCGCGCGTTTCCTTGTCGCAATCACCAATCGTGTACGTACTATTGCCGTCCGAGCTCCAGTGCACGCCCGTTGAACCGTCGCGGTAAGACTTTGTGAAAATCTCAATCGTTTCGGAAACCATATATGCGGAATAGAACCCAAGACCGAAATGTCCGATAATGCCGTCGCCGCCTGCTTTTTCGTACTTATCCAAAAAGTCCGCAGCGCCCGAAAAGGCGATTTGCGTAATATACGTTTCCACCTCTTCTGCCGTCATGCCGATACCGTTGTCTTCCACGGTCAGCGTGCCCGCCTTGGAGTCGGTTGTAACTGTAATTTTATAATCGTCCGCTTGCGCTTCACCAAGCTCGGTCAACTTTTTCAGTTTGGTAATCGCGTCCGATGCGTTTGCAACGATCTCGCGTAAGAAAATATCTTTTTCCGAGTACAGCCATTTTTTGATAATTGGCATCATGTTTTCGCTTGAAATGCGAATATTACCCTGTTTTTCCATGATTGTTCTCCTTATCTCACTTTTTTCGAATGATAACAGTTATATATAAACAAAAAAATCCGCAATCAAGCGGATTTTTTGCTGTTTTTTTAAATTTATTATTTGTTTTCGTCGGTGCCGAGAAGCTCTGCAATCGACGCGCCGCCGAAGCCGCCCTCGCTCCACTCTCTGAAATCTTCCTCGGAGCCGTACTCGCCGCGGTTAGCGCCGCGTTTGCCGCCCTTCTTCTTTCCGCCTTTACCGGCGTTCTCGCTGCGTTCCTGAATTGCTTCTACCTCGGGAGGAGTCTGCAATGCTTTGATGGAAAGCGTGATTTTGCGTTCCTCGGGGTTAAACGCGAGGATCTGCGCGTCGATTTCCTGACCGATACTGAGAACGGAAGTAGGATTTTCAAGCCATTCGTGGGAAATTTGCGAAACGTGAACCAAACCGTCGATTCCCTTTTCAAGCTCAACGAACGCACCGAAAGGAACGATGCGGACAACTTTACCATGAACCACGTCGCCTTCCGCATATTTACCTGCGGCAAGATCCCAAGGTTGAGGTTGAAGCTGTTTATAACCGATGGAAACTTTCTTGTTCTCTCTGTCGATACGAAGCACTTTGAATTCGTAGTGCTTACCGATTTCGAGCACGTCTTTTACTTCTTTCACGCCCGTCCAAGACAAATCGGAAATGTGCGCAAGGCAGTCGAAGCCGCCAACGGAAACGAATGCCCCGAAGGAGGTTGTTCTCTCAACTTTACCTTCTACAACGTCGCCGACCTGAATGGAATCGAAGAAAGCGTTCTCCTTTTCCGCTTTCGCCGCTTCTCTTGCGACGCGTTCCGCTTCCAAAATAACGCGCTGGGAAGCGATGATCTCTTTTCTGCGCTCACGACGAATTTCGATAAGCTTCAAACGGAGCTTCTTGCCCGTATACTTATCGAGCTCACGCACGTAGCCCTCGCGGATCTCTCTTGCGGGAACGAACACGGGATATGTTCCAAGCTCTGCGGTCAAACCGCCCTTGTTGAAGCCCGTGCAGGTAACGGTGAATTCCTTCCCCGCTTCGATATCCTTTAAAAGAGCCTCCTCTTCCTTCACTTTCTTCACTGCTTTTTCGGAAAGCTTAACCTTGGGAG
>CAMWUS010000167.1 GCA_947177495.1 uncultured Clostridia bacterium | reverse complement strand
GGCATGATCACCGAGCAGGAAGCGCTTATGCAAATCGACGCGAAATCGCTCGACATGCTCCTTCACCCTCAGTTCGATCCCAAGGCGCTCAAAGAAGCAGACAAGAAGAACGTGGTCGGCAAGGGTATTGCGGCTTCCCCCGGCGCGGCTGCGGGTTCCATCGTATTCACGGCGGAAGACGCGGTTATCGAGGGCAAGAAGGGCAAGAAAGTCGTGCTCGTTCGTTTGGAAACTTCCCCCGAAGATATCGAGGGTATGAAGTACGCGCAGGGTATCCTTACGGTACGCGGCGGTCAGACCTCCCACGCGGCAGTCGTTGCGCGCGGCATGGGTACGTGCTGCGTTTCCGGTTGCGGCGACATTAAAATGGACGAGGAGAACAAAAAGTTCACCCTCGCCGGCAAAGTATATCACGAGGGCGACGGAATTTCCCTCGATGGTTCCACCGGTAACATCTACGATTGCATTATCCCCACCGTTCCCGCAGATCCCAACAGCGGTTACTTCGGACGCATCATGGAGCTTGCCGACAAGTACAAGGCGCTCGGCGTAAGAACGAATGCAGACACCCCCGCAGACGCAAAACAGGCGGCGGCGTTCGGTGCGCAGGGTATCGGTCTTTGCCGTACGGAGCACATGTTCTTCGGCGAAGGCAGAATCGATAAATTCCGCGAAATGATTTGCGCGGAGACGGTTGAAGAACGCGAAAAGGCGCTCGAAAAAATCGAGCCCATGCAGCAGGCGGACTTCGAAGGTCTCTTCGAAGCACTCGGCGGCTATCCCGTAACCATTCGTTTCCTTGATCCTCCGCTTCACGAGTTTGTTCCCACCGATGAGGACGACATTGCAACGCTTGCAAAGGCGCAGAAGAAGACGGTTGCGCAGATCAAACAGATCATCTCCGACTTGCACGAGTTCAACCCGATGATGGGTCACCGCGGATGCCGTTTGACGGTCACCTATCCCGAAATCGCCGTTATGCAGACGAAGGCTGTCATCAAGGCGGCTATTGCGGTTAAGAAGAAGCACAAGGATTGGAACATCGTTCCCGAAATCATGATCCCGCTCACGGGCGAGACCAAGGAAATGAAGTTCGTCAAGGATATCGTCGTTAAGACCGCGGACGAGGTTATCGCCAAGGCGAAAGCGGATCTCAAATACGAGGTCGGCACCATGATCGAAATTCCCCGTGCGGCGCTTACCGCGGACGAAATCGCGAAAGAGGCGGAGTTCTTCTGCTTCGGTACCAACGACCTTACGCAGATGACCTTCGGGTTCTCCCGCGACGACGCAGGCAAGTTCCTTCCTGCATACTACGCAAACAAGATTTACGAGAGCGATCCGTTCGCCCGTCTCGATACGATCGGCGTCGGCAAGCTTATGAAGATGGCGGTTGAGCTTGGTAGAGGCACCCGCCCCGATATGCACTGCGGTATCTGCGGTGAGCACGGCGGCGATCCTTCGTCCATCGAGTTCTGCCACAGCATCGGGCTTTCGTACGTTTCCTGCTCGCCTTACCGCGTGCCGATCGCACGTCTCGCGGCAGCTCAGGCAAACATCAAAAATCCCCGCAAATAATCAAGGGTAATAGAAAACTCCGCTTCGGCGGAGTTTTCTATTTTTTACAAGGCTGCTTATAGCATAATTTAGCAAAGAAAAAAACCATAAGGGTTAGCTGAGACAACAAGATGCGAAAACGCATACGGAAAAACAAGCTCGATGCTTGCGAGCATTGCGATATAAATAATATATGCGGCAAAATTTCAGCGTCTTTACACGAAACATAATTTTAAAAAACGCGATAAGATTGACTATAATAGGAAGTTGTGATATAATTATTTTCATAAAACTTATATATGGTACAGCCGAATTCGCTTTACCGGTTCGCGAAAGTTTTATACCGCACGAAGGAAGACTTGTTGGAGGAGAATTAAAATGGCAGACATAAAATTATACGACATTAAAGGACAAGTTAAAGAGTTGCCCTCGAAGCAGGTAGCAATTGAAAAGGATTTACAGAAACTCCTTGAAGACAACATGTTCACGTTATTCGGTGTAACGTTTTTAAAGTCGGAATATCGCATTACAAACGGTAGAATGGATAGTATCGGCATCGATGAAAATAATTGTCCTGTCATCTTTGAGTACAAAAGAAGCGTTAATGAAAACGTTATCAATCAAGGATTGTTTTATTTGGATTGGCTTCTTGATCACAAGGCGGATTTTACCCTGCTTGTAATGCAAACGCTTGGAAAAGAAAAGGCGGATAATATCGATTGGAGCATGCCGTGCGTGATTTGTGTTGCGAATGATTTTACAAAGTTTGATGAGCATGCCGTGAATCAAATGCAGAGGAATATCAAACTTGTTCGTTATCGTAAATTCGGGAATGATCTGATGGCGTTTGAATATTTAAACGCTCCGCAAGTTCAGCCGATTACATATGATGACCCACAGACTAAAATTTCGAAAAAGAATAACAGAAAAGACAAAGACTTCAAGCAAAGCTTTGCGGAATTGGGAGAAAAAAATAAAACTTTATTTTATTCCATACGCGATTATATTTTGTCTTTGGGTGATGACATTTCGGAAGAGCAGTTGAAACTTTATGTTGCTTTTAAGAAAGCAAAGAATTTCGTTTGTGTCGAAATTCTTCAAAGCTATATTCAATGCCTTTTGAAATTAAATCCCGATACGGTAGAGCTTATTCCCGGTTTTTCCGAAGACGTCAGAAACAAAGGACATCACGGCACAGGCGATTTAAAGTTGGTTATCAAAAACAGCGAGGATTTTGAAAAAGCGCAGCATTTATTTGCGCGCGCTTATAGTGAAAATTGAGGGCATAAACATGTTGGAAGTAAAAATCGAAGACGGTAAAATATATTCTTTTATCAGAGACAAATGGCTTGTTTGTACTCCGGAAGAAGAAGTGCGTCAGAACTTCGTTTGCGTTTTGGTAAATCATTTCGGCTATAAAATCGAGCAGCTTGGAGAAGAGATACAAGTTAATAATTCTTTGCGCGGACAAGGACAAGCAAGGGCGGACATCATTGTTTGGAAAAGCAAAGAAGATAAAATTAACGAAAAGTCTGCGTTTATCGTTGTCGAATGCAAAGCCGAGAACGTGAAAATCCATGAAGAAGATTATTATCAAGGCTATAACTATGCGGCTTGGGCAGGCGCGAGTTTTTTTGTAACAACGAATAATCGCGAAACCAAATACTTTAACATCGACAAGACGATGATGCCTAAGAAGTTGGAGGAAATAGTTACTATTCCACCGGCGGACGAAGCGGATAACGATAAGAGAGTTAAAGAAATTTTAAGCCAGACAAAAACGTTTAGCCGTGAA